>JAZKAZ010000081.1:6532-13627 GCA_040388845.1 Chlamydiota bacterium
AAAGCCTATTATGAAACTGTAGACATAAGTAAATTTCCTAAAGAATGGATTGAATTTTACCGTCAGCATTCGCTGCGCTCTCTTCAGAAGAAGAGAATCGAGATCCTTTCCAATGAGAATTTCTGCGAGGAATTTCAAAAAAATCCCGAACTCATGTTAAGAATTGAAAGATTGAAGATCCTTTTCCATTATCCCCTTCATACACCTTTTTTTCTGCTGGAATTATTTTTTCAAAAAATAATAGATCCAAACGATCTCCTCTCCTTGCTTAGACAACCTAAATTTGAAATCCTCCTCGATGAGAGCCTCCGAGAACAAACGATAAGTCTGCTAGAAAACTTAAGTGCACTTAAGCGTTTTTTTTCAAAGCCTTCGCTAGGCAAAAAACTCAAAAGCATAATTTTAAGAGATCTAAAATCTCTGATTAAAAAAAATAATATTGATTTAGGTTTTTTATCTCTAAACTTCTTAAAACTTTACATAAATTTCGTTGAGGATTTAGAAGGATGGAACGACTTATATCACGAGATCCAAAACTCCAATATCACTACCCAACTCATGCAGGATTGGCTCAATAATCCATCTAAAACAGCGGCGGTTGAAGTGGCTTTGAATTCGCTTCCTGCAGGTTTTCGAGATCATCTTCTTTTTGGATTTTATGAGAATATCCGAACACACTCCCCTTCAAAATCAAAACCGTTTGAACGGATCATCTCTGCGATTAAGATTTATGACTGGCTTCAGCACAAATGCCGTTCTGAAGATCTTGTCCAACAGCTTAGAATATTAGATCCAGACGTGGGCAAGTCCCTTTTAGATGAAAAATATGATCACGTGGAACGTATTTTTATCGATGAAAAAAAGAAAGGGGGCGCTTCAACTTTGCTTGAAGAATACCAGTGCTTATATGCGATTTTTTTAAAAGATGACGAAAAGACTCCATGAAATTTTAAGCCGGATGCCAGCGGGCTTTAAAGTAATGATCAATTCCATCGGCAATTCCCCTTGCGATTTTTTCTTGATAATCTCGCGATTTCAGCAAGGAGCGCTCCTGCGGATTTGAGATGAATCCCCCCTCAACTAAGACAGATGGCATGTGAGTTTCCCGAATCACATAAAAATTGCCTTTCTTCACTCCGCGAGATTGCGCCGAAGTGCGTCGAATCACTCTCCCTAGGATTGCATCGGCGAGTTTTTTAGAGGAAGATGCCTTGCTTCTTTCTTGTTTTGAATCATGAAAGAAAACTTCAATTCCATGAGCAGTTGAATTGCGCGACGAGTTGAAATGAACGCTGACAAAGATCGCACCGCTTGCCTGAGAGGCGATTTCAACGCGGCGGGGCAGCGGAATAAAAGAGTCGGTATTCCGAGTCATCACAACATGATACCCGAGCTGATCTAGGTATTTTTTTACAAGCCGCGCAGTGAGAAGACATATTTTTTTCTCCTCGCAATAAGGAAGTCTGCCCTTAGCTCCCCGATCCGTTCCTCCATGCCCTGCATCGATGACAATCGTGGGGGCCCCGGGAGCAGATTGAAGGACAGAGGCAACTCTTCTCCCCGGCTCTTTTTTCAAGCTGGCAAAAGACGAGGTTGTGGAAATGAAAAAAGCGAGAAGGAAAAATAGGACTCTCATCTTTCATGCCTTAAGGCTTAAGTGATGAAGGGATCAGAATCGCAGAATTGGCCGCAATTTGCAATAGAGACTGTTTGAAGAGCCTCAAGCGCTACTGCTACATCGTCAAAGGGAACTGTTTGATGTGCAAAGATCTGATTTTTTTCATGGCCTTTGCCTGCAATCAACACGATATCTTCTCTCCTTGCCATTCCCACTGCAAGCTCAATCGCTTTTTTCCGATCGGGCTCTAAAATCGCTCTTCCAGGGTTTTCAAAGCCGCTTAAAATCGTTTGAAAAATCGAATTTTGATCTTCTCTTCTGGGATTATCGTTTGTCACAATGGCTAGATCTGCCCATTTTTCTGCAGCCTTTGCCATCCCAATTCTTCGCGCAGGATCCCGATTGCCGCCGCAGCCAAAAACGACAATCACCCGTTTACTTGCGATTTTTCGGAGCGTCTTCAATACATTGTCAAGAGCCTCTCCTACATGGGCATAGTCGACAAAGAGGCTAAAGCCCCGATCATTCGGCACAGACTCCAATCTGCCCGGCACACTTTGGAAGGAGGAGAGATGCGTGCTGATTTCTTCGAGCGCAATCCCTAAATGGACGCCAAGAGCTATGACTCCGAGCAAATTGGATACGTTAAAATCGCCGATGAGGCGGGAATAGAATTTGGCAGATTTTCCCTGATAGGTCGCTTCAAATTGGAGACCGGTAGGCGACATTTGGATCTGAGAGGCTTGAAGATCTGCGGCTGCATCTATGCCAAATGTTAAAAGGGGCACTTTGCAGTTTTCTGCCATATAGGCGCCCCAGGAACTATCGGCATTGAGAATTGCTCTCTCTGTGGTTTTTTCGAAAAGAGTACGTTTGACGGATGCATAATTTTCGATCGTTTGATGGTAGTCCAAATGGTCGGGAAAGAGATTTGTAAAAATTCCCACATCGAAATCAATCCCCCCCACTCTGTCTTGGGCAAGCCCATGCGATGAGACTTCCAAGCAGACCGATTTACATCCCTTCCCCACCATATCTCGGAGCAATTTTTGATTGGTAATTGCATCGTGAGTCGTCATCGTAGAGGACACTCGATTTTCTCTGACAATTGTTTCCACTGTGCTGATTAAACCTGGAGTTTTCCCCAATTGGTCCAATAGGTGCTGGGCTAAATAACTGGTCGTGGTTTTCCCTTTTGTACCGGTTATCCCGACGACAAAAAGCTCTTTTGAGGGATGTCTCCAAAATTTGGCTGCCAATGCGGCCTCGACGGCAGAGGCCTCAAGACAGATGACTTGAGTTTCCTTGATGAATGGGTCGTAGATATCGGTCACGATCGCAACGGCGCCGGCCTCGAGGGCTTGCTGAATAAATTGACCCCCTTCTTGGACCAACCCTTTTTTTGCAAGGAAGAGATTTCCCGGAGCCACCGTTCTCGAATCCGAGGCAATTCCGGTGATCTCTATTTCTCTGCTCCCCTTGACCTCGCAGCCTTGCAATCCCTTTAGTAGGTGTTTTAATTTCATCGCCCGTTCCAATTCTCGTAGATTTCTTTCAACGCTTGGACTTCAGCTAGCCAGTCCGCTTTTTTGGGATCCCGCCGAGGATCTCCATAGGGGTAGCCATATGGATCATCGGGCGCAACACCCAAGTATTGAAGCGCGCGCTCCGCAATTTCTCGAAAAATAGGACCTGCGCAGATGCCGCCTAGCTGATGTTTTCCAACTCCCGGGATGAATCTTACTTCCGGGTCGTCAATAGAAACAAGCAAGACAAACCGAGGATGCTTGGCGGGAGTAAATCCCAAAAAGGAAGAAATATGATTCTTCTTTGAATAGACGCCATCAATGATTTTTTCAGCGGTTCCCGATTTACCCGCCTCCGTATATCCCATGATATCTGCTCGCTTGGAAGTCCCGCCCTCTTTGGTCGCAAATTTCATGCCTTTCACAATGGGCTCCGTGATGGCAGGGCTTAAAACCGGCTTGGATGCGCGCGCCCCTGTATTGTCGACGAGGATTTGTTGAGCGCCATTGGACATTTTTTTGACAATTTTTCGGACAATATGCGGTTGGACGGCAAACCCTCCATTGGCAAGAATCGCATACGCCCTAACCATCTGGATACTATTGATTAAAATATTGTAGCCAATTGCAAGAGAATAGGGTGTGGGAAGAGACCACTCGAGCTTCCCATTGGGATGAAGTTTTCCCGGAGTGGGTAAGAGTCCCCCGCTTTCTGCAGGAAGTTCTATATTTGTTTTTTGGCCAAATCCAAAGATTTCAGCAAGAGCTTTCCGGTACCACTCATCCCCCATCGTTTCAACGAGGCGTTGAACGAGCCTTGCCATGTAGATATTCGAGGATTTTTGGATGCCTAGATGCATGTTTAAAAAACTGTGGGGCCGCCCATCTTTCAATGGGATACTTCTTCCCGGAAACCATCCATTCAAGGTGGGAACTTTCTCATCAGGAGAAAAGAGGGGCGCTTTCCCCTTTTTTTTCAGCTCCTCATTGGCTTTCATACAGATCGCCAACGTGATCGGCTTAAAAATCGAGCCCGGCTCAAAACACTCGGTCACCGCTTTGATGTTCGTATCATTGAAATAATCGGCGTAATGAGCTGGATCAAAGGGTGGCGTTTGCGCTAATGCGAGAATTTCGCCGGTATAAGGGTCCATCATCACAGCCCAGCCACCCCGGGCGCCCGCCGTCTTCACTCCCTTGGTCAGTTCCGATTCCACGATCGCTTGGAGATAGTGGTTAATGGTTAAGTAAATATCTGCTCCATTTTCCGGAGATTCGATGACTTTTCCACTATCCAGGGGATGGCTTGGAGAATGGACAATCAGTCTCTTTCCTTCTTTTCCTTTCAGATAAGGGTTGAAAAGCATCTCGAGTCCTCCCGTCGGAAGACTTTGGTGCGTCTGAGGATCTTTTTCCTCTTGAACAGTATGCAGAACAGAGCCAAGGAGCGTCCCGAAAGGATAGGAGCGCTTATAATCGGAAATGAAGTAGAGGGCGTTTCTGACAATCCTTTCTTTTTTGGCAAACTGGTTCCACCAAGCCTCAATTTGCGCGCGCTCTCCCCGACTTAGCCAAGAGACGATTTTGCGGCTGCGGCTTTTTTTCTGAAATTCTCCATTGAATTTTTGTTTTTGAGAAGAGGCCAAAGAAAGCTTTGCAAAGAGCTCTGCCGCCATTTTTTCTTTGACCGTATCGGGAATGGAATCGGGGTCGATGTAGAGATGGAATTTGGGCACATCAATGACAAAAGGCTGCTCTCCTTCTGGATGCCCTTGCTTAATCGTCGTATTGGAGTAAAAGGAGCCGCGCATAAATGGCTCTGTGACGATATGCTCGTGGAGCGCTTGAGCCTCCCTCGTCCATTTCTCCCCTTCGATGATCTGAATTTGATAAAAACGGATGATCAGCACACAAAAGAGAAGCGAAAGAAAGACTGCGACAAGGACAAGGCGTTTTCGGTCAGCCGATTCGACCGGAGGAAGAGGGAGCTGCATTAAAATTCATTGCTTGCAAAGGCTTCGGGAACGGTTAAAATTTCTCGTAAAAGAGGATGTCTGAGGTGGCTAAATTCGGGGCGGTGGGCCATCTCAATGAGGTGAGTGGGATTTTCAAATCGGTCGATCTCAAAAGAAAGACGCCTGCTCTCTTCCCGGATCAGCCGAATTTCCTTTTCTACCTCCGGTAGCTCGATCTTCAACTGGGTCAGTTGATTTTGCGTATCCAAGTAAGAATAAAGGCAAAGTCCAAATAGACTCAGACAAACGCCCAATCTAGCAAAGAGCCATTTCATATCACTCCTCCCTCTCTGCCGCACGCAGCTTCGCGCTGCGCGAGCGAGGATTTTTCTTGATCTCTTCAGCGGATGCGGTCACCGGCTTTTTCGTTATAATCTTTAATTTGCCCCGCGCATCCCGAAACGTATTTTTTACAATCCGATCCTCTAGGCTATGAAAGGAGATTGCGCCCATTCTTCCCCCTTCTCGCATCCGATCGATTGCCCCCTTAAGCCCTTTCTCTAGTTGGCCTAACTCATCATTGACCACAATCCGCAAGGCCTGGAAACAAAGCGTTGCAGGATGGAGACGCCCCTTCATTGCAATCGGTTTGATGATCTCGACGAGTTCTGCCGTCGTGCGGATTCTTTTTTTGCGTCTGGCCTCAACGATTGCTTTCGCCACCTGTCTCGATCTTCGCTCCTCCCCATACTCGTGAAAAATTCGGGCAAGTTCTGCCTCCGAAAACCGGTTGACAACTGTTTCAGCGGTGAGATCTCCATTTGGATCCATTCGCATATCGAGCGGCGCATCGCCCTTAAAGCTAAATCCTCTCTCTTCAGAGTCCAATTGCATCGAAGAGACGCCGACGTCGATCAAATATCCATCGATGAAATCGATCTTTCTCTCATCCAGAAAACGAGGCAGGTCGGCGTAATCCCCCTGGATCAATTCCACTTTTTTCCCCCAAGACTCCAAAGTTTTAGCGCAAGTAGCTAAAGCCACCGGATCCCGATCGCATCCCAGATATTTCTCAATTTCCGGATGGGCCTCTAAAATGGCCTGGGCATGTCCCCCTGCGCCCACCGTCCCATCAAAGAAAATCTGGAGGATTTTCCCCTCAAACACTTGAGAGACTTCGGCTCTCAGTACGGGTAAGTGCGGTTGGTTCATTTTTTTGCGGGAATCGTTTCAAAATAAAGAGGGTTCATTGCAGCGGTTGGCTCTGGAGCAAGGGGAGCTGCTCCCTCATGAAGAAGGGCAAACGCCTCTTCCGTCATCTTGGCAAGGCTCAAATCCTCTGATTTGCCATCTAATAGATTGCGGAGGTTTTGATCGTAGACTTCTTTAGGCCAGAGCTCAATTTTATCCATTACGCCCGCAACCACAATCTCTTTTTTGATCCCAATTGCAGCCTTCAGTGTCGCTGGGATTGCAACCCGGCCCACTTTGTCGCATTCGGTCTGATGCAATGTTGAAAAGAAAAGAGTAAAGAACTTCTGAAATTTTGCAACATGTTGATTTTGCTGAAATTTCTCCACGATCTTGTCAATTGCGCTCTTTCGATAGATCGCAAGACATCCGCCTAAACCCAATCCAATGACAAATTCACACTTGCCCATCTCCACAAGTCCGTAGCGCATCGATTGAGGCAGGACAAAGCGCCCTTTCTCATCGATTTTCGCAACACTTGAACCACTGAAGAAAAACCCGCTCATGCACATTCCCACGTTCTCCCACATCTTAGCCACGAAATCGGAAATCGCGCAATCCATTTTCGAAAAAAAACAGATTTTCTCCCTCTTTTTTTATGCCTAAACCATTTTGGCATCAACCAATTAGGATCTTAAAAAAAAGATCAGATAGGTTTGTGGGAAAATGTGGGAAAGTTGTTCAAAACTCAAGGGTTTCGGCCGTTTGCATATGTAAATTTTCTGTATTTAAACAACTTATTTTG
>JAZKAZ010000081.1:13672-13987 GCA_040388845.1 Chlamydiota bacterium
AAGAGAGCTGTCGTTTGGTTGTTCACAATTCAGGTCGCAAAAAGTGGGAGCGGTCTAAAGTTCAGGAAAAAGAGAAGAAAAAAAATTCACCACAGAGACAAAGCGAGGATTAAAGAAGAGAGCCACAGAGATTTCTCACATCTTTTCCTGTATGCACCAGATTACAGGATAACGCTGCGAGCGTAGCTAAAGATAGACAGGATGCGGGGATGCCCCGCGCCCCAAGCTCCGCTGGCCAAAGGACTAAAGTCCTTTGGAATCCTATAGTTTTTTAAATAAATAAGGAGTCCAAAGGACTTTAGTCCTTTGGCCAGC
>JAZKAZ010000082.1:0-1982 GCA_040388845.1 Chlamydiota bacterium
CAGGGGATCAATGGCCAGGCAAGCGGCTCCAAGGCCCATGCTGCAGAGTATATGGTCTGGATGCAGAGCGACGCTCGTTTTCAAAAAATGCCTTTTAAAGTCAGCTGCGCCTCGGAACATGCTTTTCCCAAGATGACGGTGAAATACCGGCGCCAGTTGGTCGCAATCGATTGCGAAGTCGACTTTTCCAACCGAGGGGAACACATCTCTCCGGAGGAATGGAAAGAAATGCTTGCGAAGAGAGATGCGCAGACCATTGTGATTGATGTGCGCAATAAGTATGAGTGGGAAGTGGGCCATTTCAAGGGCGCAGAGCTTCCTAAACTGGAGACATTCCGCGAATTTCCGGCCTATGCGGAGGCGCTCAAAGAGGAGCGCGATCCGAAGGAGACTGTGGTGATGATGTACTGCACGGGAGGCATCCGGTGTGAATATTACTCTGCGCTCATGAAAAAAGAAGGGTTTGAAAAGGTATATCAGCTGGAGGGCGGCGTAGTCAATTACGGCCTTGAGGCGGGCTCGGATCATTGGGAGGGAAATCTCTTTGTCTTTGATGACCGCCTTGTTGTGCCGGTAGGTGAGGAAAAAGGGGCGCCGATTAGCCATTGCAAGCATTGCAAGGCACCCAATGACGTCTACTACAACTGCGCAAATATGGATTGCAACGATTTGTTTTTGTGCTGTCCTGAGTGTTTAAAAGAGACGAGCGGCTGCTGCAGCCCGGAGTGCAGAACTGAGGGGCGCGTTCGCCCGTATCACACAGACGGATCATCCAAACCATTTCGAAAATGGGACCACCAGGAAAAAATGGCGTGGCGGGCGGAAAAAAATGGAACTTCTTTACCGCATTGAATTTGTTTCAAAAGAGCCGCCTATCCTTTTGGTGAAAATTGAAGAGAAGGGGAGCCGCAGGATTCTCTATCTCGACACCCTCAAATCCCTTGCAAAAGAGAGCGACAAAGAGCCTCTTAGTTTTTTGACCAAAATTCATCTTCGCTCTCCCAATGCATCCCGCAGTTCTGAGACGATTTCTTTCCAACAAATTGAGGTAAGCGCCTCTCAATCCTTCGAGGCCGTGCGACTGATGGCTAAAACGGGGCGTCTTTTTTTTCAAGGAAAGCAGATCTCTCTCAATCCGATTCCAACTGCTAAAATCTATTGGAAGGGGGAAAAGCATTCTGAAAAAGGCTGTACGCTTGCAGCTTTTTTGCAGTGGAAAGAGGCAGAAATCCCTCTTGAGGTCTGTGAAAAAATATTTCCGGGGACGCCTTTCTGGGTTATTTACGACTCTTCCATCGGACAGATGACAACTGCGCTTCCCTGGAAATGGATCCACCTTTTTTTATCTGGACCCCGTCTTCTAGAAGGCGTCCAAAAGAAAAAATTTCTCGAGGAAGATCCTCCGATTCTTTGGAAAGAAGCTCCTCCAGAGCGCCCCTTTGTTGTTTTTCCTGAACTCCTGTTGAAGGATGCGACCGGTTCTTTTGCCGATCTTTGGATGGATTATGAAGAAACAGGCCGGGTTCCTTTCGAGGATTTGGCTCCGACAGTTCAAGGACGCAGACGTCTATTTGATGCAGAGCGCCAATGGGAAAAAGATTTATTGGAGACCGGATTTACGCGGAAAATTGTGAGCGGGTCCCACTACTATTGTCCTGGAGAAAAGGCGCGGGAGAGTCTGGTGTTTCTTTTAGATATCGGCTGGAAAATCCGCGATGCCAGAGGACGCTCCATCTATAAACAGAGCTCCGCTTCCTTGCAGATTCAGGAGGAGAGTGGAAAAATCGCAGTCCGTGGAGAGGTCCGCTTTGGCAAAGAAATAGGTTCTTTGGAATCGGTTGCCAAAGCGGAAGCCAAAAATCGGCTTTTTGTCGATTTGAATGAGACATCTGTTGGTCTCATCGATCGGAAGGGACTTAATCTGCCTGAGGGAGAGTGGGAAGAATGGGATTCCCCACACAGTCCCATTTGGGACGAAATGG
>JAZKAZ010000083.1:0-3093 GCA_040388845.1 Chlamydiota bacterium
ATGCTCGACATAGCCTGACTGCGGAAAGTATTGCTTGAACTCTTTTTGCGCGAGCGATACAACCAGACCTTGGCTGTCAATCACGAGCGCGCGGGACGATGTGGTACCTTGATCGAGTGCGAGGATATAGGCCATATATATCCCTCATAAAAAGGAGAAGAATCGATGTCAAGCTCAATGAGTATATTTTTAGGTGAACTGATAGGAACTCTGCTTTTGATTTTGCTTGGAAATGGGGTTGTGGCCAATGTGCTTCTCTCTGAGTCAAAGGGGGAGAAGGGAGGATGGATTGTCATCACGGCAGGTTGTGGATTTGCGGTTGCAATTGCAGTCTATTCCGTGGGTTGGATCAGCGGCGGCCATCTAAATCCAGCAGTGACCCTTGGACTTTGGGCGGCAGGAAAAACGCCCCTTGCCTGGATTCCTTTTTATTTGGCAGGACAAATGCTGGGCGCCATGATGGGAGCGTGGGCGGTGTGGATTGTTTATCTTCCTCACTGGGAAAAAACACATAACAAAACCTTTAAACTGCTCTGTTTCTGTACGCATCCTGCCATTCGAAAAAGTGGATGTAACTTTTTGACCGAGGTGATTGCAACTGCCGTTCTCCTCATTGGGATTCTTGGGATTTTCAACGTCCACAATGGAATCGGATCTGGGATGGGACCTTATGCTGTGGGAATTCTCATTTTCAGCATTGGACTCTCCTTGGGAGGACCTACTGGATTTGCAATCAATCCGGCACGAGATTTGGGACCTCGTTTGATGTATGCTTGGCTGCCGATTGCGGGAAAAGGGGATCCCGAGTGGAGCTACGCATGGATCCCGATCGCAGGGCCTCTTCTGGGGGGGCTGCTCGGCGCCTTTCTCTACCAGGTCTTTATCAGCCCTCTTCAAGCGCTATAAAAATCTGTAAAATTCGAAAAAGCTTGTGGAACCTACCCAAAAAATGCTAATAGATTGTCTCTTATAAAAAATCGAGGTGCGGATTGAAACCGAGTTTTATACTGCCCTTACCCAAAACGGGTCCCTTTTTAAGTTCGGATCACAATCTGGCCAATTTGGAAAAAGAACTAAAATTTTGGCAGAACAGATTGGATAAACTCTTCGATCGAAAAATCTCTCTCTCCCAGTTCTTGGGAGGTCTCGATCTCCCTCTTTTTTCCGATCCGTATCTCAAAGTTGTCAGTACGAGGGACAAACGAAGCTTATTTCACTATGCAGTTTTAGAAAATCAATTGGAGCTCATCAAGAATCTAAAAATGGAAACCTCGCTTCTATCCAGGCAGGATGTGTTTGGATTAACTCCCTTGGAGCTTGCGCAGTTTTTAGACAGAAAAGAGTGCATCCGACTTTTGTGCCGAACTTTGCCGCAGAACTCTTTTTGCGATCAGCCCAATCTTTCCCTCGGCCAATTAGATTCAAAGGTATTTGCAGGACTTGAGTATTTGTCCCATCCCATTTTTGAATCCAATGAGGGGCTCGAGGCGATTTTGCAAAGAGTGGCTAAAGCCAAACTGGAAGATAAGATTCCCGCAGAAAAAATTTGGATGGGCATCTATTTCGATAAAGAAATTCAGCGAGGGTACCATCCGCCTATTTCGATTCGTTATGTCGATGCAGAAGTGGGATTTGGCGTTTTTGCAGAACTCCGTATCCCGCCCTGCGGATTTTTGGGCGAGTATACGGGAGTGGTTCAAGAGAGAAAAACAAAAGATCTAAAAGACAAGCGCTACTGTCTTCGGTATACTGCTTGGGATGTGGGGAACAAAAATTTTGTTCTGAATGCAGAAGAAAAAGGAAATTTCACCAGGTTAATCAACCACAGTGCAGAGCCCAATCTAGGGCTTCAGTCTGTCTTTTGGCGGGGACTGCCCAGGATGATTTTTGTCGCTTTGAAAGAAATTCTGCCAGACACCCAGCTTACCTTTGATTACGGCAACCTTTTTTGGAAAGAGTGCCATCAAACTCCCAAAGTTTTATAATGTTCTCTTTTTTTAAATCTAAAAAAATCCAATTGCCTTCTCTCAGGCGAGCGCAAGGGTCCATTCTCATTGAAAAAGAGGGGATCGAAAGGTGTGTCTCTATCGAGGAATTTGAAAACCTCACAGGCACGAAATTTATTCCCCATTTGGATTTTGAGGACTCTGGAGTCTTTTCGGACCTCTCTCGGCGGGGTCTTAAACTCCACAAAAAGGGGGAGCTCACTCAGGAGCAGCTTTGGCTTGGCAGTTATTTTCAAAAGGAGCTTCTTTTCCCAGAGGTTCCCTCTGTAGTCATCCGATGGATTGACTCCACAATCAAATGGGGGGTCTTTGCGAATCGAGATTTCAAAAAAATGGAATTTATCGCTGAATATACAGGAAAGGTGAGGCAGAGAAAAAGAGCTGATTCTAAAAATGCCTATTGTTTTGAGTATATCGCAGCTGCGGGATTTAAGACACCCTATCTCATTGATGCATTGGAGCAGGGGGGCATTTCGAGGTATCTCAACCATAGCGAGGCACCGAACCTTAAGTCCAGCCTGGCAACTTATCAAAATATCAGCCATATCGTCCTTTACGCAGGTAAATTCATTCCAAAAGGAACTCAACTTTGCTATGACTATGGCCCAGATTATTGGGCCCATCGCACAGCCCCTTTGAATCTATAATAGTCTTTAGAGGGTAAAAAAAATTAACCACAGAGACACAGAGATAGAATAATCACAGAGATCGCAGAGGAAAAGAAATCCGATCTCTGTGTCTCTGTGGTTAATTTTTTTTAATGATCGTGCCCCGGATCTCTAGATAGACTTCTTGTAGAAATTTTGAGCGATCTTATACACTAGTGCGCTATGAAAATAAAACTCTGGCCTTTTTTTTTCCTTGCAGCGCCCCTTTTGGCCACCGTCAATGAGCCGTGGCGCTGGGAGCTTTTTACCGGTTACCGCAATGATCGGATCCATTGGCATCTACAGGAGAGCGAGGGGGGAGCCCTGACTTATAGCGAACTGTACCGCGATGTGGAGTTTTGGGAAAATGGACTCACATTAAAAACGATTTATAGAGATTTAAGTTTTCTTTTGCGGGGTGCCTATGGAACTTTTGGAAG
>JAZKAZ010000083.1:3103-8040 GCA_040388845.1 Chlamydiota bacterium
ACCCCAGAAGAGCCACATTTTCGGTTCAATACAGAAGGGTGGACAGCAGATGCGATGGGATATTTTGGCTACGCTATAAATCTGACTGCCGACAGAACCTATAAAGTCATTTTTACTCCTCTCATTGGCTATTCAACCCACTTTGAAAGACTCCAAAGGACAAATGGAACTCCTGATCCGTTGGAATCAACGGATGCGGTAGGCGCTAATTTTTATGCGATGTCCTCACAGCTTCCAGGGCAATTGCATCTTACATGGCATGGCTTTCTCTTCGGAGCGCAGTTTGCAGTTCAACCGGGGGGACGCCTCAACTTTGATGTAGGATATACCTATCATAGGCTCTCTACCCGATTGACGACTGCCGTCCAAAATGAGGTGCGGCTAGGATCTCCTCTAATGAGTGATGCCGCGACTTTTTTTTCGATGACGGCCAAAGGGGGTAGCAATCTTGGACATACGGGATGGGGACAAATCGATTACATGCTCTCTCGTTTTTGGAAGATGGGCATAGGGGGGCAAATCCACTATTTTGTCTCGAGAGTTCTCACGACAACGCTCCATCAACAGATAGAAAACCTATTTCCATTAGAGGATTCAGTATTTACGGATATTCCTCAAAAATTTAAGCTGCGGTGGACCTCTTTTTCCGGTTGGTTCCAAGTTTCAAGAGAGTTTTGATGAACAATCCCCACACAAGACCTCGCGGTATCCCCTCCAAAGATCAACTGATCATGGGAGTCCATGCAATCCAAGAACTTATGGCTCATGCCCCCGATCGATTGGTCCGGATTTTTACAGTCCATCCTAAAGGGCCTCGAAAAGCAGATCTCCTCACCTTGTGTGAAAAGAAAGGGATTCCTATTTCTTTTGTTAGATTGGATGAGCTAACCCAGATGGCGGGATCCGATTCGCATCAATCCTTTGTGGCGCAAATCAAAGAACGCGATTTTCAGGACGTCAAAGACTTTATTCGACAAACGGAAGAGAAAGAATCCGTTTTTGTCCTGATGCTCGATGAGATCTTTGATCCCCAGAATTTTGGGGCGCTCATCCGAAGCGCGGAATGTTTTGGGTTAGATGCTGTTGCCTGGTCTAAAAACCGAGGATGCGATCTGACGCCAATGGTTGCGAAAGCAAGCTCCGGCGCAAGCGAGATTCTGCCGCTTATTCGGATTTCCAACCTCGCAGATAGCGTGGAGAAGTTTAAAGAGGCAGGCTTTGAAGTGGTCGCAGCACTTCTCAATCCCAATTCCGAGAGCGCTTTTTCCTTTGCATATGCCCAAAAAACGGTTTTGATTGTAGGCTCTGAAGGAGAAGGGATCCAACCACTTCTCCAGAAAAAAGCGGACCGTTCGATCTATCTACCCATGAAGGGCAAAATTCAATCTCTGAACGTAGCGCAGGCGACAGCTGCGCTTTTAGCTCTCTGGGCTGCCTTTAAAAAGTAGATGGTTTTTTAGGCCAGGGAAGAGAGAGGCTAGTATGCCCATGAAGAGAGAGGAACGCTGCGATATCGATCTCTAAAGTTTTTGCTTTCAGAGTCAGCTCGATTAATTCTTCCCAGTTATCCACTGCATTGACTTCATCTTCAAGATCTACAAGTTCATTATAATAAGTGTCATTGAAGTCAATCATCCCTTCCTCAACGCAGCGGGCCAGATTCAGTTTGATTGCCTCAATATTTTCTAATGTATCTTCTTTTGCTTCCGCAAATAAGAGGAGCTTAGGGTCTTTTGCCATAAATTATTTATAACATAAAATTATTAATTTGTATATATTAGTTGCTCTTCAGCGCTGTATATTTTTCTTTGCAATTTATGGTGCTCGTCAATACAGTTTTCGGATCTCATAAATCTTTATATAGGAGGTTGTTGTATGTCCACTCTTGCGCTTCAAAAGGTTTCTAACGGAAGGTATTCCGATACCATTTGCTCTTTTTCCTATGATCCAAAAAAAATTACATTCGAAGATCAGCCATTCGTGGCTGCGCATAAGGCCTGTCCGAACCATCAACATTTATTCATAGGGCAAGAAGTTTTTCATAGAAATCATATTTATGTGACTTTTCCAGAAAAAAATGAATTCTCCAGCACGATGCATGCGAAGATTTTGTTCTTATATCAGGACACAAGTAAATATGGATTCGATTTTCAATTAAACTGTGCCTTTAGCTATGAAAAATTTCAGGAAAGCGTCAAGAAACTCAAGAGCGCCTCGTCCGAACAAATCGTTGATGATCAGGCACTCGCTGCGACACTCCTTTCAAAAGTAGTTGAAAAAGTCGCAGAAACCATTCTTCCTCACGTATTTACGAATCAACTGAATGAGATCCAACAACAGGTGCCCTTCGATCTCGACTTCGATCTAAAGCCTGTCGTCCATTCGTATCTCCAGTTGTCTTCCATTGAAACAAGAGACGGCTTGACCTCATTGCACCGCGGCTTCGAGGCGATATGGGCTCATACGCTTTTATTTCCTACAAAGGCAGATCCGACCATTGAAAAAGAAGTAGAAACTTTAATAGGGCCGCTAAAAACCGGGCGCTTGGAAAGTTGGTCTTCGTCAAGCAAAACTCAGGTACAGATCGAGGATCAGTTTTCTCCAATCCATTGGATTCCCGGGTTGTCCCCACAACCGTCTAAGGATCTTCAAATTGAGCGCAAGAAAGAGAAAATTGAGCCTGAACAAAATGATTTCAGTAAGTTCCTTGCAGAAGAAAGGCTTGAGGAGGAAGCTCAAAAAAACAGGAGTTATCTAGGCCAAGCTTGGGACGCTATTTTACAATTTAAGAAGCTTTTGGGAGATCTGTACTTAAATGCGAGTGCCTAGACAGTTAGGGAGCTCAGGCGGGCGAGCTCCCTCAATTTAAATGATCTGCAAAACAATTTCGCCGGCCAAAATCAACAGAGCAAAACTCATCAGCACGACCAATAAGGGCTTTCCCCCACCTAATTGGCGGGTGTCCTTGGGATAATGTTTGATGTAACGTCCAACCCAGGCCATGACTGGCGGCATCAGACCAAAAAGAAGGGCGCAGCTAATGCCACCTGCATACCCGAGCGCAACCAAAAAAATATGAGGGTAGAGGAGGGCGATGAGTGTTGGAATGCCAAAAACAGCCAGGCAAAGAAGTCCTCTTCGGATCCCTGTCTTTTCCCACTTAAGGCCGTCTGCCAGAAAGTCAAAAAATGAGAGGGCGAGAGGGATGAACGATGTGGTAAGAGCGAAAAAGGCAAAGTACTTTCCGATTTCAAAAATGAGAGGGTTCTTTACAAACTGCTTCAGCGGACCCACGGCATTTTGTCCTAATTTACCGGCCTCGATCAATCCACCTGGACCTTCCACTGGAATGATCCCTAAAATCATGAATTCCCAGACGAGGTAGATCACCAAAGGAATGGAAGAGCCCAAGAAAATAGCCAACCGAATT
The DNA here is from genome assembly GCA_040388845.1 of Chlamydiota bacterium. Classification (GTDB taxonomy): domain Bacteria; phylum Chlamydiota; class Chlamydiia; order Chlamydiales; family SM23-39; genus JAZKAZ01. Next base: position 6,534 of record JAZKAZ010000083.1, read on the forward strand.
TTTTTCACATTTCTTTCCATATAGGTCATCAAGGTGGGAATGATGACTTGATAGGTAAAGGCGGTGAAGAGAATAGGAAGAGCGTACCAGGCCTTTCCCCAGTTCGCATATTCTAAAAGCTTAAAATCAACGTGGTCGTATGAGATGGCAATGAACCCAAAATAGGAGAGGATCACGCCACTGATCAGGAACATATTCAACCGATCCACTGAACGGGCACCTAAATAGACTACGGGCGCAAGAACTCCTGTGTACGCGATCACCGCAAACCAGTTTGGGATATTCCAACCCGTTAAATCTTTTAAAACAGCTCCACCGCCAGCCACATGAGCGATCATGACCGTCAAGAAAAGGAAGAGATAGACGACCCAAAAGATATTCCGGCCTACAGGTCCGAGAATGCGATCTGCCATAGAAATAAAACTCGTGTCTTTGGGCATCCAAAGGCTCACTTCCACAAGCAAAAGCCCGGTGCAAAGCATAAAAACCCAACAGATTAGATAGATGATCATCGAAGGAACAAAGCCGCCTGGGCCTGTTGCCACAGGGAGCGCGAGCATTCCGACGCCGATCGTCGTGCCTGCGATTAAGAGAGTGCCTCCAACTACATGACCTAATGAATGAATGATTCTCATGATACATCGACTCCAAAAATTAACCTTCTATCATAGGCAGATCCAGAAAAAAAAGGTAGAAATTTCATGAATTGTTAAATTTTTTAATGATAAATATTTATTTTTTGTGCAGAATGTGCCCATTTTTTATTAGACTCGCATCATCAAAAAAGACTCATAGAGGTATTTCATGGAAGCAGTGACTGATGATCTTATAGATCTCTACCAAAGAGCGTTCGACCTCAATCAAATCTATAAGATAAATTCTTCCAAAGATTCGACAGCGATCGACGAACTCGTGCGTGAAGTTGTTTCTTACAAAGCTTATACGTCCTTGTCTCCAAGGGCTAAAGATTTAAGTCTTGAGACAATTCGTCTTTTGGCAGAAGCGCGCGAGGCGTTTGAGCGGCGGGCTGAGCTAGAATTTCACGGGAGAGTGCCCATGACAAAAAACCGTCTCAATCCCTCTCGGGTTGAGCCTCTGCCGAAAATCGGGATTGTCGAGAGAATTTTCACTGCGATCGTGAGCTCTTTGAAGGCGATTGCATTTTTTTTCCTCACGTGCTTCTGGTGCGGCAGATCAAAGCTACCGCTCACGGCTTCTCAAGGATCTAATTTAGTATCTGTAGGACCCGTGGAGCTCCCACCTGTGGACAAGCCCGTTGAAGTGAAAAAAGATCCAGTTGTAGATCCGGTTTCCAAGCTTCCGCCTGCCGGAGACCCGAAACCTGTGGACAAACCCGTTGAAGTGAAAAAGGATCCAGTTGTAGATCCGGTTTCCAAGCTTCCGCCTGCCGGAGACCCGAAACCTGTGGACAAACCCGTTGAAGTGAAAAAGGATCCAGTTGTAGATCCGGTTTCCAAGCTTCCGCCTGCCGGAGACCCGAAACCTG
>JAZKAZ010000084.1:0-1052 GCA_040388845.1 Chlamydiota bacterium
GGCAAAACAACCTAGAAAAAAAATAAGAATTCGACTCAAAGCATTCGATCAACGAATGCTGGATCGATCCGTTCAAGATATCGTCGAAACGGCTAAGAGAACAGGGGCCCGCGTCGTTGGACCCATCCCTCTCCCTACCCGGCGAGAAATTTTTACGGTCCTCCGCTCGCCTCACGTCGACCGCAAGTCGCGCGAGCAGTTTGAGATGAGAACCCACATCCGAGTTCTCGATCTTCTTGATCCTACTCTTGACACTATCGACAAGCTAAAAGTGCTCCCTGTCGCGGCAGGTGTCGATATCAAGATCAAAGCTTAAAACCGCATTTAGGTTTAGAGCAGAGCGGGGCATCGCCCCACACCCTACCAGAGGACTGACGTCCTCTGGACTCCTTTTTATTTAAAAAAATAATACAGGATTCCATAAGGACGACAGTCCTTTGGTAGGGCATGAGGCAAAGCTCCATTTTTATTATCCCCATGTTTTAAACATGGGGCGTCTTTATCAGATTACCTTTATCACGCATTTGGGATTTGGTCAGCTCTAATGTCTTCCCAATCAGCAGGAACAAGTGCATCCTGCCTACGGAGACCGGGTTGTTCCTCTTGCCCGGGTTGATTTTGATTTAGAGCAGGACCTGCCATCTGAACCAGATGCCCAACTCCATTTGCGATTCCATTACCTACTGCCGCAGCTGCTGCAATGAGATGATTTTGAACTGCTGGACCTTGATCCGCCTCATTTTGCGGAGCGCCTGCTGGGGCTCCATTTTGGGGGGCACCTCCCAAGAGATTTTCTACCCTATGGGCGATCCCAACTACTACTTGGCCAGCACCTGCTAAAAGAGCGCCGCCTGCGGGCGCAGCTCCATTGGCTGGAGGAAAACTGGGTGGAAGCCAATTCTTCCAAATCACTTGATTTAACATGACAACCTCATCAGGATTCCATCCTGCTACCGGATTGACAAAGCCAAAACGACCCAGCAATTGCCGCGCTCGATCGATGAGATTGGCTACTTGCCCTACTCTGTTCGACTCAAGATCTGCTAAAATAG
>JAZKAZ010000084.1:1062-16264 GCA_040388845.1 Chlamydiota bacterium
CTAAAATAGCTGTGCGCGCAAATAACGCGATGCATGCCACTGCCACAAAAAGCATTTTCGATGTCAAAATCAGGAGTGCAACGCTTACAACCAGAACCACAGTCGAAGCATTGAAACCGGTCACCTTAAAATCATACTTATTTCTTAAGACAACAATCTGTCTATCAAGACCTGCAGGCAGCTGAGTCGTCGGACTGATTGAATTATTGGCAGCCATTTGAGCAAGTGCATCAACAGTTAAATGAATAGGCATAATCCCTCCTCAATTAAAATTTTTAAGAGCACGCGATCTTAAATTAGAGAAAGAATTAATGCTATAGAAAAATTTTCTTGATGCTTTCTTATTCTACGGGCGCATCCCTATTTTGCGTAGTCTGCATGTCGTAGCTGTCGAAACTCTCTAGGAAGTAAGGCAAAGGAGAGCTTTGCTGCATCCGTTTTGAAACCACCTTCCCCTCTTTGAGAAGAAGATAATAATGCCGCTCTTGAATATTGCGAGCGCCGGCTTTCTGCCGCTCGATGTATTCATATTCTACGCTTCCATCCTCTTTTTTATGGATTGCATAGGGGGCCCCGACTGTTTGGGTCACCTCGGTAGTTGAAGCTCCAATCGGGATATCGTAAAATGAATTCGTCGTCATCAGGCTGCCCCCCGAGGCGCAGGCACCTAAGAAAAGGATCGCTAAAACAGAATAAATTCTCATGGCTCCTCTTCGTTTTCTTGGGATTCATCCGCATCTGTACTGGGAGCCTCTTTAGACTGGATCCAGATGCGCGCTTCAATCTGCGTTCGAAATTGATCTGAAGTCACATATTCGCCCCGCATCATGTAACTTCCATCCGTCTGCAGGTTATACGTCTCATACCCTTCAAAATTGAGATCGTTATTGCGAAATTCCCAGGCAATCATTTTTTCATCATATACGCCTTTCCCCACAATCCGGCCCACATTTTGATTTTCCATATCGACGGCAAATGTTTTTGCCTGGAAATCATAAAAGCCAAGATCATTGCGCATATTTTCTGAAAGCCCCTGGATTTGAATCTCTTGCGCACAAGAAACTTTTCCTGAAAAATCTCTTGTCTGCACTGCCCAATTGGTACTAAAGATCAGTTCCTCCTCGACCATATTCAGGAGGATTTTCCCTTCGCCATACCAAGTTCCTGGAGAAAAAATAAATGAGTGGTTGAACATTAGAACATAAACCTTCTGCTATAAATGCTTTGAAGCAACCCTAATGCTGCCATGGTAGTCAACAAAGAACTGCCTCCATATGTCACGAAGATCAAAGGAACTCCTGTGATCGGTAAAAGAGCGCACATCATTCCAATATTGACTAATACATGCATGGCGAGATAGACCGCAAGCCCCGCCGCTAAAAGTCTGCCAAAGGGGTCTTTGGCTACCGCCGCTACTTGGAAACTAAAATAAATCAAAGCATAAAAAAGGAACAGAAGGAATACAAGTCCTACAAAACCAAACTCTTCCCCAAAGGCGGCAAAAACAGAATCGGTGGAAGAGGCTGGAAGCCACTTTCTCCCCGAGTAATCGCTCTTATGCCAACCTGTCCCTGTAAGTCCCCCGATTGCAATCGCTGTCTGGGCAGCTTTTTGATGGTAGGTATTCGGATTCAGCCGTTCGTATTGATAGGGTTTCAAAACCGTTGTAAAGAGAGGCCGCATCTTCTCATGATCGAGAATCCCTACGAACATTAGCGACACAATCAGGAGCGCTGCAATGCCAAATCCGCTCATCATTCGCAAAACGCCCCGGTGCATTCCGCCTAAATAACCCATCACAAGAGCAATTGGATAGAGAATCAGCGCAGTCCCCAAATCGGGCTGCTTTAAAATCAGCAAAAAAGGAAGCCCAACGATCGCCCCAATTTGAAGAGCCGATGTAAAGGTGCCGGCGCGATTGCCTCTCCTTTCTAAAAACCACCCCAGCGCGATGACAACGATGAGTTTTGCATGTTCAGAGGGTTGGATGCTGGCAAAACCGGGGATCCGATACCACCTATGGACATTCTGAATCGAATCTACAAAAAATAGGCCAATCAAGAGCAAAATAGCCAAAATGTAGAGCACCAAACTCCAATCGCGCAACTTTCGGTAATCAAAGGCAGAACAGACAAAAAAAAGGACCCAGCCGAGTAAAAACCAACGGATCTGACTTTTGACAAGAGGCGTCCAAAAATAAGGCCCCTCAAGTTCGCTCACATCTCCCGTCATCGAAGAAATCACGAGCAAACTGATGATCATCAAAGCAATGATCAGAGGCAAAATCCGAAAGTCGATGCGAAAGAGTGTTCGATGATCCCACATATTTCTGGATTGTAGCGGATGGGGTTGATTATTTACATTTGAGGATCGAGTCTTTTGTTCGAATTGTAATAGAATAGAAAAGTGCTTTGGAGATTTTTTTATGAGCGATCTGGTAGAAATTCATTTGGACAGCATCGATTCAACAAATACCTACGCAAAAAAACACAGTAAAACCTTTGATCCGAACAAAATCACCTGCATCACGGCAGATGAGCAAACTGCGGGCCGAGGCAGATTCCAGCGTAGCTGGGTCTCCCCTCGCGGCGTCAATCTCTATGCGACTTTTTATTTTCAGCTCCCCTTGAACACACTCCATCTCATCAGTTTGGGGCAAGTAATGACTTTTAGTTTTGCAACCGTCCTCTTGAAAGAGCATCTCCACCCCAAAATCAAATGGCCCAATGATGCGCAGTTGGGCGGGAAAAAAATTTCAGGCATCCTTTGCGAAACAGCCTTCCACCCACATTTTGTGGAGATCTTCTTAGGAATTGGGATCAATGTGAACATGGACTCTGCAACTCTTGCAAAAATTGATAAGCCAGCAACTTCCTTAAAAGTGGAAACAGGCCATTCTTGGAATAAAGAAGAGCTGCTCAAAAAATTGCAGAGGCAATTTTTAAGCGACTTGCAGAAATTTAAAAAAGAGGGATTCACCCCTTTTCATAGCCCATTTGAAAATTTGCTGAGCTATAAAGGGCAAACAATTCACTGCTTTGACGGAAAAAAAGAATGGATCGGCATTTGCCATTCCCTAACGGCTGACGGCCAGCTCAATCTCTATTTACCTGACCATAGCATTCACACGATTCTCTCGGGCGATGTGGAGTTGAGATTTTAGACTTTTTTTCTAGAGCAAATATAATTTTTAAAAAAAATCTTGATAAAAAATTTATCTTTCGCAATCCTCTCTCGCGTCTTGTTAAAGGGTTGCATTGGTGACCTCAAACAGACAAAATCCTTAAACCAGAGATCGAAAATGAAAAAATTAGCATGTATGTTAAGTATAAGCGTGATGAGCTTCTTTTTTTCAACTCCTTACGCAGCTGCACAAGGAACCGGGGGTTGCTGTTGCACAGATTGTATATGCCCGCCTGGACCCCAAGGCCCTGCAGGAACAAGCGGTCCGCAAGGAGCTCAAGGAGTTCCTGGACTTCAAGGTCCTTTAGGAGGCCAAGGAATTCCCGGTCCACAAGGTCCACAAGGTGTGATGGGGCTTGACGGGCCTCAAGGTCCTTGCTGCCCAGTAACAGGCACTTTTTCAAGCGTTTATAGTTTAACAGATCAGATCATAATGCCAGGAAACTCCCCTATGTTGGAATTAACGGGAGAAACCACTGCATCCTTCGATCTGACTGATGCAGGAACTACTGGAGAGGTTACAGTTCTAAAAAGCGGCGTTTATACAATTGCTTGGTCTGTTGCCGGAATTGTAACACCGCCTATTCCTGCCCCTGTGCCACCTCTATCTTTAGCTGTTTATAAAAATGGCATAGCCATTCCTCAATCAGCCGCAGCAAACTTTGCTATTTCTCCTGATGAAGAGGTCACACATACAACTGCCATCACACTTGTAACTGTGGTAGCAGGAGATGTAATTAAACTGGTCAATACATCAACAAATCCTATCTCCTTAATATCCACAATAGGAGGCTCGATTCTCCCTGTCGTCGCAGCTCAGCTTGATTTTATTTTGATCAGCGCCCTTTAAAACAGTATTACCCAGGTTGGGAATTTTTTCCCAACTTGGGCTTTTCTCTCAAAATACGGAGTTAAAAGATGAAAAAATTCGCTGTTCTTTTTAAAATTATATTCTTATTTAGCTCTTTTCAAGTCCATTCCCAATGTTGCTGCCAAGATTGCATTTGTCCTCCCAGAACCCAAGGCCCCCAAGGTCCCATTGGACCTCAGGGGACTTCAGGACCCCAAGGAACTGTAGGAATGCAAGGAGTGCAAGGAATCCCAGGCTCGATTGGTCCTCAGGGACTCCAAGGCCAGCCAGGTCCTATAGGAGCTCAAGGTCCTTGCTGCCCTTTAAATGGGACTTTTGCCAATACTTATAGTCTTCTGGACCAAACAGTCCCTCCGGGCGGAGTCATTATCATGGAAGGGAAAAATGCATCTACAATTAGCATCGATGTATCCACGACTGCAACGAACGGAGAAATCGTTTTCAATAAAGCGGGTGTATATGAAATTACATGGAATGTGGAAGGCCAAATAACTCCCCCATTTCCTTTACCCGTTCCCTCATGGTCTGTAGGTCTTACTTTAAATAATCTTCTGGTACCAGGAAGCGTATTTGGAGGATTTACTTTTAGCCCTGATGAAATTAGCAGAACTACCGGGAATACTGTGATCATCGCGATAGATGATGGCGATGTCTTAAGGCTCGTGAATACTTCAACAAACGCAATTGATCTCGTTGCTATAGCGAATGGTTCAGCGGTGTTAGATACATCCGCCTCAGTGAATATCGTTATGCTAACAGCTTTTTAGCGTCTTTTTTTAAATCCAGCTCCGACTGGGGCTGGTTATATCCAGTATTAATTTAAAAGTAAGGAATCTGCGAGATTATAACTGATGAAATTCCCATCTAGAGTTTCGAGGTATCCCTTTTCCCTTTGCGCCATTGCAGAAAATTCCTTCCGACCTGATTTCTGATAAAAATTACAAACATCAAGTAGGGTTTTTTTCTCATGATCATCAAATTTGTTATAAAAAAAAGAGGAACACCCATCCTTTCCGTTAACAAGATCATGAAAATAATAGGGAAAAGGACCGTTTCTTAAAGAGAGATATTTAATCCCAGTGAGGGATTTTTTATGCCTTTTAAAATGGAGAAAATCTACGTAAAAATGTAGCTTCCCTAGTAATTCACTGCAATCCGGCTCTTCTTTGAGTAAAGCTTTGCGCAGAAAACAAAATAACTCTAAAGAAAATTTCTTCATCCCATTAAAAATATCTTCTTTTTCATAAGTGGATATCAGTCTTAGGAAGTTCATCTCTGCATATTTGCGATCGCATTTCACACGGATATGATCATCTTGGCTTGCGTCTTGGATATAATAGGTTTCCCATCTTTTGATGCTAGCTTCACCTACCTTCAAGTAATTGGCAAAACCCAATTGGGAAACACCCAGACTTTCCCGAAATCCAATGATTTCTTTTGAAGTCAAAAGATTATTGATTTCACGATATCTATCTGATGCCGCAAGACGCAAACGGTTTATCTGTGAGGAATCCATGAGGGTGGTATTGCAGTTCTTACAAACATTGCAAGAAATAATCAGTTCGATATTTTGCTTTTTTACAGTAGGGAAAAATCGAATGTTTTTTTCTTCAAACTCAACACTATTACAATTTAAGCACTTCATATCTACCGATTAAAGGGCACTTCACAAAACATAGGAGAAAAGGAAAACAACAGAGGGCTCATCGCCTACACAAGATCTCATTTATGCGGAAGAATCTGCCATTTCCCTATCTCAACACTCACAACCACATGATACCTCAAATGGAAAAATTTTAAAAGGCATTTTTTTTCCGCAATGAAAGGTAGTAGAAATTATCACCGTTTAAAGCGAACTTAAATTCCATTTTGTGTTTTAATTTCTTACTGTTCCATACGAATAAGTATATTTCACAATCTGGAGTTGCTGGTTTGAATTGATGATCTACATAATTTTTAGGCTGAATTTCACCCAGTAGAATTCTTATAAACGGCCAAATTTCCTCCCCCGGATCTAAATTAAGATCTAAAAATTCATCCACTAAATTCTCTAAATTCGGACCAAAGACTCCATGCTTCTCCAATAAAATTTTTTTTGCTCGCTCTAAATTTAATTTCAAGCTACTGGTTTTAGACATCTTTGCTCGACATTAAGATCATTTGATGGCATCAAATGATACCAATTTAAGAATTTATTTCAACAAAAAAGAAAAATGAGGGAACTAAACTTTTTTAAAGAGGTTCTATGCAAGAAATGCATAGAGTCGCCGAGGCAAGAGGAAGCTTGGTGTTTTTATTTTCAGAAATAACATTTACCGTTTTTGATGAAGTATTGATGAGTGAAAGACATTGCCCCTCTTTAACTCGGATCATGACAGCACCTCCGACTTTTTGACTGAATTGAGAACTATGCTCTCCAAACACACTTCCGGGTATAATCGTTCCATCTAAAATCAAACCGAATGACCATCCAAAAGAATCATCCGGAAGAAAAAGCTGTCCCGCTAAATTCCAAATCACCTTGTAAACTCCATCCCGATTAAATCGAACCATCCCCAGCGAAGAAATCAAAGAGAGGTCTACTTCCTTGGTTTCGACATTGAGAGATTCAAAAATCAATGGATCTCCAGGCAAAATAGCTTGGGTTAAGTAACTAAAAACATTCGCACACTTACTAAATAAAGGACAACAAGGACCAATAAAAGTCTCTCTAGAAACTGCTACATTACATAAAATTAAAAAAACTAAAAGTGCTTTTTTCAAAATCACCTCAAAAACTAAATTAGTAAATTTTCTGCGTGGTTATAATTTATATATCCATAACTGTTTGCGAGAGTAAATGCTGTTTCCTTCTGCGAAAGCTGAATCAAACACTTTTTGTTTTTATTGCAGCAATCACAAATATATCCCAAAATATTTTTCTCAGAATCATCGAACATTGACATATTAGGTTCTTCTTCTGTTTTACATTTATCCTCATTTATAGGCTTAATTTTGTTCTGCCTTTCTAAAATTTTAAACATAAGATGAAATCGCTCCGGATAAGGACCTAATTTCAAAGGAAGATACCGATTGCCTGTGATACTTTTCCGAGTTTTTTTAAAATTTAAAAAATCTGCATAAAATTGCAGCCGAAATAATAACTCATTGTTAGCTTGCGTGTTTTTTAAGAAAAATAGAATAATCTGCTGAAATAACTCAAACGAAAAATTTTTCATTCCATTGTAAATGTCTGGCTTAGAATTTTTCTCAAGAATTCTTAGCAGATTATATTCAGCATAGAGCGGATCGCATTTGATCCGGATATGGTCATCTTGACTGTTATCTTGAATATAATAAGTTTCCCATCTTTTAAGACTTGCCTCTCCTACATCTAAATAGGCAGAAAAAGCTTTTTGGGACATATCGAATTGATTTCTAAAGTTGATGATTTCCTGCGAAGTAAGAAGCTTTCGTTTTTCTCTATATTTATCCGCAGCAAGCCTCCGTAGATTATTGACATGCTCCTCAGTTAAAAGAGGAGTTCCACATTTTTTACAAATATGGGCACAAAGAACAACTTCAACAACAGTATTTTTAATGGAAGGGGTAAAGCGCCTATTTTGAAGCTCGAATTTATCCGCGCTGCACTGAAAACATTTCATTATAGTCTCATTTTTTAAGACTAGGAGTTCTTACGATTGCAAAAAGTCTGTTTTAAGACAACTAAATATTTTATTTTTAGATATTTTTGAGAGAGAAACCAAGCAAAAAAGACCCCGAATTTTTTCATTATTTACGAGGAAATTTTGCGCCCTTTTTCCGCGCCTTAGAAAGGCCGATCGCAATAGCCTATATTTTATAGTCAAAAGGACTTCGCTGAAAAGCTGTGTCAACAAAAAATAAATATTTTCTTTACGTCAACCAAATATTTTAATAAGCTCCTTGACGTCTCTTCGGAAGAGATATTTTTTTTAATGCATAGCCAACCAAAAGGCAAAAATATGAAAAAGCCGATTTTTTATTGTCTATTTCTAGGAAGCATTCCTTTACTATTTTCGATGTCGAAGTCGACAGATACCTCCCCTCGTCCTGATGAGGTAGGCGCTCCAGCAGAAAAAGTTGATCCAAAAAGCGAACTCAATGTGCAAACTTTTGCTGCGCTTAAAGGAGAACAAGGAGAAAAAGGTCTTCCGGGTGAAAAAGGCGCGTCAGGGGAAAGAGGTCCCCAAGGAATCAGGGGGGAAATTGGACCCCAAGGATTGCAAGGAGAACGAGGTCCTCAAGGAGAGAAAGGAGCTCAAGGCATCCGAGGAGAACCGGGCCTCCCAGGAGACTCTGGCTCTTTAACAAAAATTTATGGATGTTTTCAAACACATGCTACAAGGGCAATCTACAAACATGCCATACAAAATTTAGGGGCCTATCAAATTGCTCCGGATCATCCCATTCTTTTTAACCAAAATAATGAATTAGATAGTCCTATAGAAAAATTCGCAGAACGGGGTCTAGAATGCGAATATGCAAGCTATCCGTTGAATCCAGAATACAAGGGCATCTCCAAAGTTAAAATTTTGAAAGGAGGCGATTATTTAATTCATTGGGGAGCATCTTTGAACAACACTTCTAGTCAATTTTGCCTTGCAAAAAATGACTTAAAACTAAAAAACACCAGACTTCACACGTCATTTGGGCAAATGGTATCTGGAACGATCGTTCTTTCTTTAGAAAAAGGAGATCGCATTTCAGTTGTTAATTCAGATGAGGATGGAGATATTCAGTTAAATTCTTCATCCCCAGGGGCAATGTCTGCTTTTTTTAATATTTTGCTGCTCAATCCCGCTGAATGATTTAACACCCGGTTTCTCGGAACCGGGTTAAAAAATATATTTTTTTGTAATTTCTTCAGAGTAAATGAATATGAGACAAATCGTAGGTCTTGAAAAAGACCTGGAACAAATATGGAAACTTCCTCCGATAGGTTCATATTTCATTGAAACTGAGGATACCCTAACAAAGGAGGAAAAATGGAAATGGAATAACTAAACCCCATTTTGTTTGTTAAATTTAAAGGGCTTGACTTTTTCAAGCCCTTTTTTTTTTGCTCAAAATATTTTAAAAAAGGATCAAATTGTGGTATAATTTAGAGAAAAGAGCATTTTCATGACATGGAAGCAACGCCCTGGTTATAAAGAACTTTTAAATAAAATTTCCCAGGCAAAAACTGCTATTTCCGAAAAAAGGCATCTTTTTGGTCCCCAATTAGAAAAGCTCGTAGATGAATTCATGGAGCTAAAAATCGGGAATGCTCAGGAAATCTGGCCCCTGATTTTAGAGCTATTGGATGAAATCAAAGTAGAAAATTATGCCGGCACCCATCCCCCTATTAAGTCCATTGAAAACAATCTCAATTGCGAACTTTATATTTTTGTTTGGGACAGCAAAAAAACAAGAAGCAATATGTACCTCAAGTTCGCAATTAAAAACGAAACTTTTTACTATATTTCATTACACAAAAGTAATCGACCAGCCAAATGTTGGAAATTTGTCGATAATTTCCAAAGAAAACGGTAGAGGGAGCATAGAGACAAAGAAACGCGCATTTTTTTGCCTCTGTGCTGCCAACCAATTATGAGGAATGCACTCCGCGTTTCTTATAAATCGCTTTGACAACAGAGCTCCCAATCCATTGGACAATCTGGACAAGCGCGATCAACAGAACTACGGTCACCACCATGATGAATGTATTGAAGCGATTGTACCCATACTGAATTGCCACCTGCCCAAGTCCCCCGCCACCGACTAGACCTGCCATCGCGCTATAGCCAATCAGATTGACAACTGTCAAAGTAATCCCAGATACAATGGAGGGCAATGCTTCTTGGAGCAATACCTTTGCCACAATCTGCCAGGTGTTGGAACCCATCATCACAGCGGCTTCCAAAACATGTCTGTCCACCTCTTTCAAACTGGTCTCAATGAGCCTTGCCATAAAAGGTGCTGCGGCAATCGTCAGAGGAATAATCGAAGCAGTTGTTCCCAAACTCGTCCCCACGATCCACCTCGTCATCGGAATGAGGGCAACCATGAGGATTGCAAACGGAAATGATCTTCCTATATTCACAATTGTCTCTAGTATTTTGTAGACAATTGGACTCTCTTGGATATGCCCTCGATCCGTAATGGTTAAAATCACGCCGAGGGGCAGTCCAATCAGGAAGGCAAAAAAAGCAGAGGCCATCACCATGTAAACCGTATTCCACATCTGCAATGGCAGCAATTGCAAGGCAAGCTCTACGTTAGGACCCATTTTCAAGCACCTCGGAATGGACGGTTTTTTCATTCAGAAATTTAAGCGCCCCCGCAATTGAGTCCGGAGTTCCTGTGAGTTCGATAATTAAAGTCCCGATGGTTGTAGTCTGGAGACGGTCGATCCATCCAAGCAGGATATTGGCCTCAACGTGGTAGTTTTTGACGATCTGAGAAATCAGAGGTTCTCCCGCCGCCTGGCCTTTGAATCTGAGCCGCAGCAACTTTCGGGTGGGAGAGGGCGGTTTAAAAAATTCCAGAGGAATTTCATGCGACGAGCTCTGGATGAAGTGTTTGGTCATGGGATTCTTGGGATCTGCAAAAACATCTGCAACAAGCCCCTTTTCTACAATTTTTCCCTGGTCGATCACGGCTACTTTATTGCAGATTCTTTTGACAACTTCCATATCGTGGGTGATGAGGACAATCGTCACTTTTAGATTTTTATTGATTGCTTTGAGGAGATCGAGGATTTCTTTAGTCGTTTTTGGGTCGAGTGAGGCGGTTGCCTCGTCGCAAAAGAGAATCTCGGGGTGGTTTGCGAGCGCCCGGGCAATGCCCACTCTTTGTTTTTGTCCACCGCTCAAATTGCAGGGATAGACCTGTTTTTTTGAGGAAAGACCGACTAAGGCAAGAAGTTCATCTACACGAGATTCTTGTTCTTTAACGGGGATATTTGCAACTTCGAGCGGGTAGCCGATATTTCCCGCAGAGGTACGGGAAGAGAGGAGATTGAAATGCTGAAAAATCATCCCTGTTTTTTTGCGAAACTTACGCAAATTTTGCCCCGTCTCATGAGCGATATCTTCTCCATCGAAAAAAATGGTTCCGGATGTGGGGTTGATCAATCTTGCCAGGCAACGAATCAGCGTCGATTTGCCAGCCCCGCTCAAGCCAATAATTCCGTAAATATCCCCTTTTTCTACAGTGAGATCGATTCCCTCCAATGCGGTCACGACTTTACCGCCTTGGCCGTAAGTTTTTGATAGGGCGGAAACTTCAATCATAATTGGGGCGTCACAAAAAGGGTTGGATGCACGCGGGTCTTGAGGATTTGTTGGATAGCGGTCAATGTCGATCCTGTCGACGAATGACATGTCGTGCAAGAGCCTTCATAGGCAATCGTGAGCTCTCCCTTCTCGCTTAAACTCACCACTTGCACGCCTCCCGCATCGAGCTCGATGTAGGGACGGATCTCTTTATCGATGATCTCCTCAATGATTTTTAACTTTTGTGGATGAGGAAACTGTTCCCAATCGGCAATCCCTCCTGGAATTTCGCCAAAATCTGCCTCGATTGGAGTGATATCGTAGCCTGTGGCAAACGGGATATCCTGACATTGCTGGACGCCCCGGTCGATTGCTATGAGCGCTTGATTGAGATAGGCATGGCACTCTTTGGGAAAGGCGGAGATTTCTTTTTTATCTCGGACGTGTTGGTCGATGAGATCCCCTGTGATTCGAGAGGCTTGATCATAATTTTTCCGCAAGACGAGATCGCTTGCGATCTCTCCTGCCGCAATGAGTCCAATGGGGCCAAAGGCTTGAAATTTGACATCGGCAATCACCCCGTCCGATTCATCGACGAGCCAGTAAAGGCAGAGATGCCCCTCTCTTGCCCGGACCAGGCGCATGTTTTTTTCCGCTGCGGTTTTTTGGGAAAAAAAGCCGACAAACCGGAGCTGCTCGATCTTGCCTCGCAATTTTTTACTGAAATTTTCCCAATAGTGGGGTTGGATCATCGCATTCATGAAAAAAGATCCTCCGAAACCGTTTGTAGATAGAGGGCTGTCTCTCCAATGATGTGAGCTGCTTGGATCACCTCTTCTTCAGTCGTCATCCGACTTAAGGAAAAACTCACTGCGCTCTCTGCTCCCTCGCTATTTGCAGCAATCAGGGTGCGGCTCAAGTGCTGGCAATAAGCCCCGCCGATCGATCCGTAGACTCCTTTGCGGCTTAAAAGATAGAGGAGCGCTTCTTGGTGTACTTTTGGAAAGACAAGAGCGGTTGTATTGGGCAGACGAATGACTGTTTTAAAAAGAGCTCTTGCATCCGGGACAATTCGAATGATTTCATTTTCCAAAAGATCGCGAAGACGGGCAACTTCCAATGTCATGGTATCTAAAAAGAGGGAGGATTGCTGCATGGCAGAGACGAGAGCCATAAAAGATGGGGCGTCGAATGCGCCTCCGCGAAAGCCTCCCTGTTCCGTCCCCCCTAAAATCAAAGGAACTAAAGGGCTGCCCTCTTTCACAAAGAGTCCGCCCGATCCTTTCAACGCATGGATCCGATCGCCTGAAAATGTGAGAAAATCCGCTCCTAACTCATCGAATGAAAATGAATATTTACCCAACGCGTAGGTGGCATCGATATGGAGAAGGACTTTTTTTTCTCGAGCAATCCGAGCAATTTCTTCAATCGGTTGGATCACTCCTGTCAGGCCATGAGCCAACGTCACCGAAATAAGCGCTGTTCGGGGATTGATCAAATCAGCGAGTTTCTCCACATCGATTTGGCCCGAAGTATTGATGGGGGCGATTTTCACAAAACAGCCCAATTCCTCAAATCGCTTGCAGCACTGCATCGTTGGAGCGTCTTCAATGCATGAGGTGATGAGGTGGCATTTTCCTTCTTTGCGAGCCACTTCCAAAAAAATCGACCAAAAAACCTGGTTGATCGCCTCTGCGCCAGATGAAGTAAAAACAAATAAATTTTTTCGATCCGCTCCTACAAAATCATAGATCGTTTGGTAGCGAAGATCCAGTCCCTGCAGCATTTGCTGGCCAAAACGGTGAGGAGAGAGCGAGGATCCCCAATGCTCCTCAAAATAGGGCTCCATTCTCTCGAGGGCGGAAGAACAAGGGCGGGTGGCTGAATGGTGGTCTAAGTAGATCATTCTCTCATCCATTTCTTATTTTTATAAGAATAGAGGAGCGGCTCTCCTGTCGGCAGCTCTAGATCGATCACCTCTTCTTGAGAGAGCTGATCCAACACCATTAAAATCGAGCGAAGGGAGTTGCCATGCGCGGAGACAAACACCGTTTTTCCTTTTTCCAAATGAGGGACAATTTGGGAGTGAAAAAAGGGAAGCGTGCGGAGCGCGGTCATCTCCAAACTTTCGCCCTCTGGCGGGGCGACATCAAAGCTGCGGCGCCAAGTATGCACTTGATCCTCTCCATATCTCAAAGCGGTTTCTTCCTTGTTTAATCCCTGTAGCTTTCCATACATCCGCTCATTGAGTTCCCAAGCCATGTAGACGGGGATGGTCTCTTTTTTTGTCTCTTCGCTGTGGATTTCAAACCACTCCTTTCTTCCACCCATATGCTCAAAAACAGGGACTTTTCCACTCGCATGGTGCAGGAGGGCAAGCGCCGCGGTCATTTGCGCCCGAATTAAAGTGGAGGTGTAGACCAGATCGATGGGAATGTGGGCGATTTTTTTCCCGCCCTCAAGAGACTCTCGGATTCCCTCTTCGCTTAAAGGAATATCCACCCATCCTGTAAAAAGATTTTTTTTATTCCAGATGGACTGGCCATGGCGCATGAGGATTAATTTTCCAAACATCGAAAACCCGTTTTTTAAATGCAGTTTATCACATGGAGTAAAAAGGGGCGATTCCTTTATACTTCATGGCCTATGGAAAAGAAAAGATTAGCTAAAGCCCTTGCTGCTGCTGGGATCGCCTCTAGGCGAGCCTGCGAAGAACTTATTTTTGCTGGACGTGTCCAAGTCAATGGCCAGGTCGTCAAACTCCCTCAAACTCATGTGGACTTAAAGTCCGACCGGGTCTCCTGCGATGGTGAAGTGGTCTCGAGCGAGGAGAAAAAAATTTACTATATGCTCAATAAGCCCCTCGGCTTTATCTGCTCCAATATCCGCCCCGGGAAAAAACCAATTGTTTTAGACCTTTTCCCCGAAGCAAAAGAGCGCCTCTTCACAGTCGGCAGACTCGACCGGGAGACTACAGGACTCTTACTTGTCACAAATGACGGCCACTTTTCAAACAAAGTCATCCATCCCTCTTCCAATATCATCAAAGAATATTTGGTCAAGACAACTTCTGAAATCACCCCCGAGCACCTCGAAATGCTCTCTCAGGGCGCAAGAGTCGACGAAAAATGGGTCCGGCCCGTGACCGTCTACAAAGTACGCAGAGGCACTTTCAAAATCTGCGTCAAAGAAGGGAAAAAGCACGAAGTGCGGATCATTGCCGAAAGAGCAGGCCTTAGAGTGATCGAGCTCATCCGGATCCGGATCGGCTCTTTGCTTTTGAACCATTTGCCCGAAGGACAATTCCGGGCTCTTACCGAAAAAGATAAAGAGCTTATTTTTAACCAGTAGAAACTGGGATAACGTTCGTCATGACTTCCATTGCGCCAACCCGACTCAATCAAGCATTTCTTAACAGCGCGGCAACGGGCGATTTTGAGAAAATGAAAAAATGTCTAGCTAGGGGCGCTAATTACGATGCGATTGATGAGCAAGGAAGACTCTCAATGCACTATAATCTCAACACTACAAATATCGATACGGACGGAACTGCCTTGCATATCGCTTGCTGGGCCGGCCATGAACACATTATTGAATATTTAGTGGGAACATACCCTCTTCTTTTAGACAAAGAAACTACAGGAAAACGAACTCCTCTCTTTTCATTGGTTGATTCTATTAAGCAAATATCAGATGTGTGTTTTACAAACCTTCTTTGGGCCGGAGCAAAATTAAGCCATCGAGATAACGGTCAGAAACTAACTCCTCTATTTTTATTAGCTTGTGAAAAAGAAAAAAATTCTAAGCTTAAAATCGGACTTGCCTGGCTGAGTATTTTTGAAACCTTAGATAAAACAACCTCTTTGCTAAA
>JAZKAZ010000085.1:0-4324 GCA_040388845.1 Chlamydiota bacterium
GACGAAGTCCTTTGGCCAGCGGAGCTTGGGGCGCGGGGCTTCCCCCGGATCCTGTCTATCTTTAGCCGCGCCTCGCGGCGTTATCCTGTAACTTTGGTTTATGCAGAAAGATCTGCCTTATAACAACCACCAAGATGCGATGGCCAGATAGAATCCTGTTGTTAGAATGTCTGCGATCATTAGAACGACGGGACCTGCCGCCATTTTTGGATCGAGGCGGAAGCGATGCAGCACAATCGGCATCGCAATCCCGAAAATAGCAGAAATTGCAACCCCTCCCATGATCCCTACGCCAATTGCAATCGATGGAAGATACCCATCTGCCCAAAGAAGAGAAAGAACTCCGACTAAAAGGCCAGATGTCAGCGCAAGAAGGAGCACGAGCTGCCATTCCCGAATGGCTGCCCGCCAAGCGATCCTCCATCTAAAGCGGGGCCGTCGTAAAAATTGGAGACTTTGCGCAACCGACTGCATCGAGGTCGATTCGCTCAAAGTGAGAACGAGCGGAATAAAAAAGGCCAACAATAAAAATTTGGCTAAAACAAGCTCGTAATAGCGTGAAATCACAGCGCAGATAATTCCTGAAAAAACATTGCAGAGAAGCCAAGGCATTCGCAGCCGATAACTCACCCGAAGAGGAGGCCTTTTGCCATCTTCTAGAGTCAATCCAATCATTTGAAAGACATCAAATCTGCTTCTATGATTGGCAAAATCTATAGACTCATCAAAAACCGCTTGGATATCGATCGCGCCGATTAATTTTCCCTCTTCATCGACAACCGGAAGAGCAAGGAGAGGGTGTTCTGCAAAAAGCTCCATCGCCTCTTTGAGCGTCTGAGAGGCCCGCAGTTTGAGGACCGCATCTTGCATGATCTCTTCGATTTTTCGATTGGGTTCTGCCAAAAGAAGCTGGCGCGTGGAAACAACCCCTTTCAATTTGTAGTGCTCGTCTACTGCGTAAAAATAGATGATCTTTTGATGAATCTGTTTTTTGCGCATAGCGGCCATCGCCTCTTCGACAGTTGTCCCTGTGAAAATCACAGTCTCGATGGCTTGTGCGCATTCGCGTGCAGATTTTGATAGATCCAATTCACTCATAAAAATTAGATATACGCAATTGCAAGTTAAAGAGCCAGACGCTACGCTACCTGCGCTCATAAATCGGAGAAAAATATGCTTTCCCATCCTTGCGTAGTCAAACGTCTCGTTCAAATCGAACAATTTTTAAACCCTTTTGATTGGGTCCCCAAAATTTCTGTTTTTTGCGCCCTTTCCACTTTTAGCGGCGCTGCGCGCATTTTGATAGGCTCGATCGAAGTCGTGGCAGGAATTGCTTTTGCGCTCCTGCGCGTCATGCAAAGTCTCTTAGATGGGAAAATGGCGACCTTTCGGCAAACAAAACAAGGAATCTGTTATTCGCTCCATGGATGCGCAAATATTGGGCGAGGTTTGATTGCCATGAGTCCTGTGAATCCAATTCTTCTTCTTTACGATACTTACGTGGGAAGACTCAATTATACCTATGAGATCGTGAAAGAGGGAATTTATCCGATTGTCCGAGGCTACGAAATCGGCAGTTCCAGGCGCATGCTCGCTCAAAGGCAGGCCGCAAAAATTTAGCTTTGTCTATTGAATAAAACTGGGAAAGAATCCTAGAATTGAAACACCATGGGAAAAAAAGAAAATTGGGATTCTTCTGAGCGTTGGTACAACTCCTGCGTTGGAGAAAAGGGGCACTATTATCATCAGAGCGTCGTTCTTCCGGGAGCGCTCAGGCTTTTGCATCTGCAGGAAAAAGGGGCTCTTCTCGATCTTGGATGCGGACAGGGCGTCTTAGCCAGGCAATTGCCGGAACAGATCTCTTATTGGGGAGTGGACCTCTCCTCTGAGCTCATTGCTTCCGCTCGTAAATTGACGCAGCGCAAAAATACGGAGTTTCTCGTTGCTGATGCCTCGGGGAAAATTCCGCTCGAAAAAAAAGATTTCGATTCTGCCTGCTTTATCCTTTCGCTTCAAAATATGGAACATCCCGAAGGGGCTATTTCCAATGCGAGGCGCCATCTCAAAGACAACGGGAAACTCCTCATCGTCTTAAATCATCCTTGTTTTCGAATCCCTCGTCAGAGCAGCTGGGGAGTTGATGAATCTGCCAAGTTGCAGTACCGACAAATCAATAGCTACATGACGCCCCAAAAAATCCCCATTCAAACAAATCCAGGGCAAAAAGAACAGTCGTCAGTGACTTACTCCTATCATTATCCCCTTTCTGCTTACGCAGGTTGGCTGAGAAAGGAGGGATTTGTTATAACCCATCTGGAAGAATGGTGCTCCGATAAAAAAAGCGAGGGAGCCAAAGCGCGGATGGAAGATCGAGCCAGGCGCGAGATTCCTCTTTTCTTAAGTATTTTAGCAATGCGCCTACCAGTGAAGTGAATCGATGTGTGGAATTTTTGGATATATAGGGAGTCAAGATCCCCTGCAAACTTGCATTGCGGGGTTGGAGCAGCTGGAGTACCGCGGCTATGATTCCGCAGGAATTGGAGGAATCACAGCAAAGGGTGAGCTCTTCATTTGCAAAGAAGTCGGCAAACTCTCGCAGCTAAAAAAAAAAATAAACCCTGAAGCGCTTCAACTTGCCATCGGACACACCCGCTGGGCAACTCACGGGAAAATCACCCATGAAAATGCTCATCCTCACACAGATCACGGCTGCAAAATTGCACTTGTGCACAATGGGATCATTGAAAATTACGATGAGCTCCGAAATCAATTGAGGCAAAGTGGAGTCTCTTTTCAATCGGAAACAGACACAGAAGTCATCGCCCAGCTCATTGGAAAACATTATACCGGAAATCTGCTGGATGCAGTCCACAAAACCCTTGCCCTTTTAAAGGGAATTTTCGCAATTGCGCTCATCCACGAAGACCATCCCGATCAAATCATTGCGGCAGCCCATGATTGCCCGCTTTCGATCGGCTATGATGATGCGGGCTCTGAATCGATTCTCTCTTCCGACCCGAATGCCTTTTTGAGTCCTCACCTAAATATCTTATTCTTGCGCAATCGAGAGATCGCTCAAATCGAGAAGGGGAAAACCCAAGTCTTTGATGCAAATTTAAAACTCATCTCTAAGAAGACGGAGCGGCTCAATAATGACTATAAAACTCCTTCCAAGGAAGGTTTTGATCATTTTTTGCTCAAAGAGATCTATGAACAACCGTCTACAATCCAAAAAGCCTTTTTAGGCAGATTGGATCAAGGCCATGTTCTCTTTGAGTCTTTTGGATTTACAGATGAAGAGCTCAAACGATTTAAAAGAGTCTGGTTTTTAGGCTGCGGAACTTCCTCCCACGCAGGCTCCATCGGCTCTATTTTTCTCGAAGAACATGCTCAAATTCCCGCAAGCTCAGAAGTGGCTTCAGAGGGGAGATTCCGCATTCCAATCCTCTCTTTAGACACCCTTGTGATCGCCATCAGTCAATCAGGGGAAACCGCCGATACTCTTGGCGCGGTTCGAGAAGTCCGAGCGCATGGCAACCGTGTCCTTGGAATCTGCAATGTAAAAAACTCAACGCTGACCCGAGAGACAGATGGCTCTATTTTCTTAAAAGCAGGTCCCGAAGTAAGCGTTTGCTCCAGCAAAGCCTTTACCTCGCAAATCGTCGTGCTTGCCCTCTTTGCCCTCCATATGGCCCGCCTCAAAGGGACTTATGGAGAAAAGGGAAAGCGCCTCTATGAGGAAATCCAAAAAATTCCGGAACAAATTGGCCAGCTTCTAGAACAGGTCCCTCAAATCCAAAAAATTGCCCAAAAATATAGCCACTACGAAGATTTTTTCTTTATGGGAAGGCGCTATATGTTCCCTACCTGTTTAGAGGCTGCTCTAAAACTCAAAGAAATCTCCTACGTCAATGCGAACGGCTATCCTGCAGGCGAGCTAAAGCACGGCCCGATTGCACTCCTCAATCCCCTTTTTCCCGTAGTGGCTTTTTGCGCAAACCAACAGACTGAGGGCAAAATGATCAACAATCTCATGGAAGTAAAAGCAAGAGGCGCCCCCGTGCTTGCCATCGCGCCGACTTCCCTCCCGATTGTTTCATCCATTGCAGATGATGTGATCTGGCTGCCCCCGACCTTAGACGAACTGGCGCCCTTTGCATCTTCTGTAGCAGGACAGCTTTTGGCCTACTACATCGCAAAAATACGAGGCTGCGATATCGACCAACCCCGCAATCTGGCCAAGTCGGTAACCGTTGAATAACCGATTCATCAACGATATTTTGGTGTGAACAGAATATCGTTGCAGGTAGTCCTAAACATGTAA
>JAZKAZ010000086.1:0-13348 GCA_040388845.1 Chlamydiota bacterium
AAAAGGGCATTTTGAATAAAGATGCCTCTTTTATTGACAATTACGGCTTTGATGGGCAAAAGGCATTTTTCATCGATGTGGGAAGTTTCTATCGGCTCCAAGGGATCGAAGGAGCTACAGCTGTGGAAAAATCTCTGCACGACACGATGTGCCCAGTGAAAGAATGGCTTGCAAAAATCGATCCCCAAATGCTCCAATTATTCGAGCAGCAGATCGTACAAAAACAAAAGGCATTCCATGAAAACCCTCTTTAGAAATTTGAGTTTTGTTTTTCTCCTCCTCCCAGCCCTTGCGATGGCAGCGATCTTTGCAGGGATCGGAAAAGCAGATCTCACTCCACCGATTGGAACGCCATCTGCTGGATACATGGAGCGACGAGGACAAGGAATGGAAGGGACGCACGATCCACTTCTAGCCCTGGCCCTTTTTATTGATAATGGAGAAAAAAAAATCGCACTCTGCAGCGTAGATCATTTAGGCTTTACCTATGAAATCGTGCAAGAAATCACCCGCCAAGTGCATCTTCATGAGGGCCTTGCCGAATGTGAAATTTATATCGCCTCCTCTCATACGCACTCCGGAGGAGGAGCCTACTTAAATATCCCCGTTCTCGGGGAGGGGCTCGCAGGTCGCTATAGCTCACAAATCACTCAATTCTATATCGAGAAAACTGCCGATGCAATCATCCAAGCAAGTCAAACCCCAGTTCCCGCTAAAATTGGCTTTGGCTACGGACATGCCAAAAATTTAAGCACCTACCGCGGACTCTTCCCAACAGGAATCGATCCCCTCTCCAATGTCTCTCTCATCAAAGTCACTCGATCAGATGACACACCGCTTGCAGTCCTTTTTAATTATCCAGTCCATCCCACGGTATTAAAAAGCCAAAACCGTCTCTTTTCCTCCGATTTTGTGGGTTTCGCAAGAGACGCCCTACAAACATCGCTCGGGGCACAGGCCTTGTATTTCAATGGCGCGCAAGGAGATATTCTCCCCGTTATTTTTGATGATAAAGATCGCTTTGCCGCCTGCGAGCAGTTGGGCAATTCGCTGAGTCAGACCGTCCTAAATATTTGGAACGAGACAGAGACGAGTGATGCACTCCAAATTTCCACCCAAAAAGAGCCTTATGCATTTAAGCCGAAACCCACTCCTTTTGGACTTGCTTTGCCAATTGATGAATACAAAAGCGAAATGAATCTCCTTGTTTTCAACCAGTTGCACGCGTTTCTTACAATCCCAGGTGAGCTCAGCTGTATTTATGACAGCCGGCTAAAAGAGAAGGGAGCTGCCCTAGGGTTTCTCCACGTCTCTATTTTCGGGCTCACCAACGATGCGCACGGCTACATGATTTTGCCGGAATCCTGGGCGCATAAAACGATTGAATCGGGATTTTCTTTTGGCGGAGAAAATTACGGTACGGAAATTGAGCAGAGAGCAGAGGCTCTTTTGAGGGGTCTTGCTCCGAAGTGAACTGCGATCTTTAATCTTGCCATTTTTCTAACAGAGAGATTTTGCCCTGAAGGTTATTTTTAGTCGAATGAATAGGGAATTTTTAGATTTAGGGAAGAGAATTTCATCCCAGATGACGATCGTCGATTCTAGGGCATTTAAAGAGATCTCTGATGACCGTATCTGGCAATTTTTAGATCTTCTGAGGCATCGAATATGAAAACCTTAAGAACCTTATTGTTTTTACCAATTGCATTTGTGTCGTGCTCTTCTAATTTTAATTCCAATGCAATTAAACATCAGGATGCGCCGAAATCCACGATCAAACATGGCCAAGATGGTCGCCCTGGTCAAAATGGAGAAAACGGTCAGGACGGAGAGAATGGCCAAAATGGAGGAAATGGCGGGCGTGGTGGTAACAGCGATTGGGGACGTGGAGGAGATTCACCAACGAATATTGCGTCAGCACAAGCCGATGGGCAGGTCAATGAATGGGAATACAAAATCCTGAGGGATATCTGCCGACAGATCATAGCTAATACTATCTCCAAGATTCATAACTCCTCATCACCTTCATACAACGAAAGTGCATTGGAAGCCGCCTGCAAACAGAATCTTTCCGTTTATCTATTGCAAGCTGAAACGCCAGCAGCCAAGAAACTCTGGCAAGAATATGAAGATGTTAAATGGAGCTACCCAGCTATCACTAAGATTTAATGTTAAGCCTATTTTTTCTTTTTTGCCCATTTCTTCTTCGACTTCCTAGGAACTGGCTCTCCTGTGAACTTGACGGTGGACAGCTCAGCTTCAATTTCCTAAACGATTGGGAGGCTAGATTCTAGTTTCTTTGGCAGCTCTTTGAAGATTTTTGCCTCATAGCTGGCAACCCCTATCGGGCTTTTTGAATTCCATAAAGCGTACTCTACTGTGAAACTGTTCTTTTCCCTGTAAATCACAATGCCGATGGTCGGATTACCGGTTGGATGTTTCATAAGATCCTCGACAGTACTTTTTTTTCCTAGGTTTCTTCTTTTTTTGAGCCGACATCACATTTAATTCGGTCTCAATTTGTTCTACTGTGGGTAGACTTGACTTGAGATCCTTCGGAAGCTTTTCAACCAGTTTCACTTCAAATTCTGCCACTCCAATCGGTCGATTGAAGTTCCTCAGGACATATTCAACAAAAACATTGTCTTTTGTCTTGCAAAAAATGAGCCCTAGAGTTGGTTTATCGCCTTCATTCCGGAGCTGATCATCTACGGCGGAAAGATAGGCGCTCATTTGCCCGGCATCGCGACTATCGAATTCCCCAGCCTTAAGCTCGACGACTATGTAACATCTCAATTTTAGGTGGTAAAACAATAAATCGACGTACAAATCCTTTTCGCCAGCCTTGATAGGATATTGCCGCCCAACAAATGCAAAACCTTGTCCCAATTCGATCAGACATTTTTGGATATTGTGGACAAGGCCCTCTTCCAATTCTTTTTCTAAATGTTCCTTGTGCAAGGTTAGAAAATCGAAGATATAGGGATCTTTCGTAGTTTGCTGCGCTAAATCTGATTGAAGGGGTGGCAAAACTGCCTTAAAGTTTGTGATCGCCCTGCCTTCCCTGCGGTAGAGATCGTTTTCGATCCAGATTGTGAGCATACTCCTGCTCAATCCATTTTCTACGGTTTTTTGTGCATACCAAAGTCGCTCTGCTGTATTCTTAACCTTCTCGAGAATAAGAGCGTTATGGCCCCAAGGAATGGAGAAAATCGGCAAATCGTCCAATTGTGCCACAGCTTGTGGCACTTTCTCATAGGCCTGGTAGAATGCCCTCATCCTGAACATATTGCGTCTTGAGAAGGGAACTCATTTTGAAGATCTTTGGCCACCCTTTCCAGTACATTGGCGCCCCATGCTTCCCGCTCCTGTTTTTCAAGAATTTCCCTTCCTATTCCCCAGTACAGTTTGATGAGCTCCCTGTTGACCGCTATGGCTCCCTTTATCTGGGCGGATCGTATCTTGGCCTTGAGGGCGGTGATGAATTTCGCGTAATTAGCCGTAGACACTTCGATTTTTTTGGTGGTAGGAGAAATTTTTTTAGCCATTGGAACTCCCAATCTCTTTCTCAAATAACAATCGAATTCCTTTTTTAGCATTTTTTCAGAGAATAAACTGCCTGAAGCCGGGATCGAACCGACGGCCTGCGCGTTACGAATGCGCTGCTCTACCAACTGAGCTATTCAGGCATGAAAGAAAGGCCTCGGATCATAGGGCAGCTCTGATTTTTCCCTCAATCATTTTAAGCTATTCTGCTAAACTCTAAAGACCTATGGTAGACGGCTTGCGCATTGGCGCTATTTTATTGATGGGAGGAGAAGGAAGACGCTTTGGGAGCGCTCTGCCTAAACAATTTCACCTTCTCGGTGGAAAACGGGTCTTTCAATATGCTTTGGAAACATTCCTAGCCTCTCAGCTCTTCGACGAGATCCTTCTGGTTTGCCACACAGATTGGGCAGAAATGGTCCGAGAACAGAGTAATTCGATCGTTCGAGTGATCTTAGGCGGTAAAACCCGCCAAGCCTCATCCTATGCCGGATTAAAGGGCTTTAGTGAGAATCCAGATATCGTTCTCATTCACGATGCGGTGCGCCCTTTTGTAACGGATCCGATTTTGAGAGAGAATGTACGGCAGGCAATTCTTCATGGAGCTGTCAATACCTGCATCCCAACTGCAGATACCCTCGTCCATGCGCCCACAAAAAGAAAAATTCTGACGATCCCTAAGAGGGAAGAGTATTTAAGAGGACAGACACCCCAAACATTCCGGATGGATTGGATCCTATCTGGCCATGAAAAAGCGCTCTCTGAAGGGGTAGAGAACTCTACCGACGATTGCCAGCTTGTTTTAAATTTAGAGCGTCCCATCCAAATCGTTGCCGGCGATGAGAGAAATTTAAAAATCACATCCGAGTTCGATCTCTTGGTTGCGGAACAATTACTTTCGTCTCTTTTTTCGCAAATAGACAAAAACTCCGCCCCCTAAAATCACAAGAGCGCCGCCTCCAAATAGAGACCAGGTCGCATTCGTTGTATCCTTCCCAAATTTCGTCTGCATTTCCTTGCCGAGGGACTTCACAACGGAATTTTTAGAGTGGGCCATCTTCGTGATTTCGCTCTGCGTCCGGGACGTCTGTCTTTTCGAGTAAATCCCATACCCCATCAAAAAAATTCCAAGAGCAATTGCAACTAAGGCTGCCATTTGTTTGATATTCATATTTCTCCCAGGATTTATTGTTTAAACCATGCCCAATAACCATAAAATCAGAATGATAATCAATATTGTGGTCAATAGGCCGAAAGGAGCATATCCCCACTCTCTGCTATAATTCCATCTGGGAATTGCACCGATCAGTAATAAAATCAGAATGACAATGAGAATTGTCCCGAGCATAAGTTCCTCCTTTTAAGGCAGACAGGCAATGATTAAAAACAATTAATTCCACACTAATCAAACTGTCGCATAAATCAAATTATTTTTATATAATTTATTTTACAGTCCCTAAAAGAAGCTGGCGGTACAGGGACTAAACCTTCGACCCTGTTTTCTCGTCCGTAGAAATAGAGTTCGATTGAGCCAAACGCCGAATGACATTATCTATGTCTACAGAATAAACCTGTAAATTCCCCTGATTCATAACAATATACTCATCATTGCAACGGTTAAAAAGTCTAGTGAGTGACTTAGATCCATGATCTGGACAAGTTAACTTTTGCTCTATTTTCAAACGGCCATCTGGGGACCAAACATAGACACTCCTCCTATGTAAGAGAACAATATCGCCATTTTGGTGAGTGGAAAAAATAGGATATTCGAATAGGTCATCTGGACAATCATTCGGTCTTTTTAAGATAATGATCTTTTGAGGTTCCTCTGATGAAAAAATAGATACAATGCCTTTTTTAGTGATTGTCGCAAAACGCCCACCTTGTAGAGGTTGCACTGGCCTAAATTCCACAAGGCCATCCTCTGAAGGAAGCTCTTGAGCAATCTGTAACTCATCATCTTTAAATGGCAGAGAAAAATTTTCTTGATTATTTAAATATCTGATCTTGAAGAAATTAAAGTCGTAGCTAACAACGGCTCCATTACAAAGAAGTACACAATTCTCATTTTTTTTCTTTACAGAAGCTTGCGATGCAAGATGATGGGTAGAGTCGCAGACGATCAATTTCTTGGACCCTTTCGCCAGAAGAGCAAAGCGCTCATTTGAGACCACGCCAAACTCGAACACTTCTGGAATTGGTATGTTGTCAATACCTGTGTGGAAGGGCACTTTTTCTACAACCCCACGAAGAGCGACAGGAGAATTATTTACCCAGTCATAAATACAAAAACGGGAAAACTCTTCTTCCGTACAATAGAAAACCAAAAGAAGGCGGCCGTCGGGAAATTGAAAAACAGCATCAAATTCAGAGTTCTCCTCAAACCAATCTTCTGTATCAATCGTGCGCACATGCTCTCCTCCCATCCCCCAAAAAATCAATTTCCCGTATGTATCTGCAGTTAAAAACCTTTGGTCAGAAAGTCGGACAATGGTCTCGACAGTTCCTTCATGCGGATCCGCGCTTACAAGTGGCTGCATTTCGATTGAATCGCCCATAATAGAGCAAAGGAGGAGCTTAGACTGCACTGCAATTACGATATTCCCATTTAAAAGATCCTCTGCCCAAGTCCCTGTGAATCTACCTTCTTCTTCCCCTATGATATCAAAAGGATGACAAGATTTTTTGACGCTGTAAAGCTCCTTGTTTTTATGAAAAGAGGTGTAAATTCTTTTTCTAAGAAGATCCTGTTCCAGTTTAGGTAATTTCGCCTGTAAATCTTTTTTAAAGTCACGTGCAAACAAATCATTAAAAAGAAGAGGATCGTTTGCTTGCGCGTACATAAAACGATTTGTAGCGCTCACACGGAAAATATCGGGAGAAGGAAGGTATAGAAAAATAGAGTGCAGTAAGTCATTGGATAGTTTGTTGATCGGACCCAGTATGCCAGAGGCAATTTTTTGGATCTTTCTGCTCTTTTCCGACTCACTAAAACTCGAAGAAGAAGATGGCTCGAAATGCCTTGCGCAATCATAGCAAGGACAATTCGGTAAAAAAGAAGCGGAATTAGACATGAAATTAAACATTTTAAATTATTAATGAATACAACATAGAATATTTGCAATTATATGTCAATTTCCTAATATATACTGTTCGTGATTAGGTGCGATGACTTTTTTAAATTATCGAGCTGGGTTCAAAGAGGCGCTCACAGAACTTGTGAAGTTTTGATTACCGCACTTGAGCTTGTATTTAGCCCAGTTCCAGACGAATCGCAAAGAATGTTTTCTTTCTTGCGCGCTGTACTCTTTGGGAGACATTCGATATCTCTTGCCCTGCAATAGATATTGAATTGCCCTATGGCCCGTTTCAGTCACCCATTCCGTCGTTGGAACCGGAGCCTGGTAGGCTTTGACCCGTTCGCCGATCACTGCCAGGTTGTCGCAATGCGTATCGGGAAATACTAGAACTTTTTCTGATTCCCCCGGCATAAAGCGCACGATCGGCGCAGAATCCCGTCCTTCGAACTGACGAGCTCTCGAATCCACCGTCGCAGTATATCGGCCAGGCGTTGCAATATCCCAAATCTTCAGTCTCTTTAAGACTTCCTCGCTCAATTGTTGGTCCGTACATTTTGTGCCAAGAGAGTCTAAGAAGAGCCCTTTCTTGCTCAAATCATTCATCGCAATATAGAAAAGGCGAGCTCCTTCTGGCTGTTCTTTGTAATACTTTTTCCCTAAAGAAATAAGAGTGATTTGCCAAGGGTGCTGGACGTCGACATGGATGAAATCTCTCTCGTTTGCACCTGGGAAAAGAGTCTCTATTCGATCCGCAAGATCGTTATCTGCAAGCAACCATACAGAACTATGAGGTTGTTTTACGCTCGTTTCTAAAGGCGTTTCTGGAGGAACAGGAGCTACCGTATTTGTATGAATTAAGGCTCCTTCTGGAAGCAACTCCCTTCCTACGTTTGCACCTACAGTTACAATGACTTGGTCATTCGGCTCCAGAATGGTTTGATCCATTGCATAGACATGGTCGTGATTGATATGGAGCTTCTCTACGATCTTTTCGTTTTCAATGTGTACGCCTTCTCTCTTTAAATGGCTGACAATCGGCTCCACAATAGATTCGTAGTCGCATGAAGCGGACCTAAGAACCCAGTTATTTGGAATATTTGCATGGGTATGGGTCATATATCGTTTCAAGGCAATTGCAGAGTGATGCTCGAAAAGACCTGTGAGATGGAAGAAATATCTAAAGACGGCCCCCTCAATCATCTCTTTGGGCAAAAGCTCCCCGATAGACATTTTCTCTAATTCTGCATCGCTTTTACTCGCGATCGAGAAAAAAGCTTTTCGCATTTCGCCAGGGATCGTTTCTCGAGGGTGAGCTAGATTTCGACTGATTAAATGATTTGAGTTCCAAATCCCAGCCTGTCTCCATGCACTCTGAGTATAGTGGTAAGAGGGTTCATCAAAAGTACGGACGGTATGTGCATAAAAAGACATGCCATTGTCGGATACATTTCTGTAAAATATTCCACCACACTCTTTATTTCCGTCAAAAATAGTGATTTTTTTTCCAGCCACGCCTTCTCGCATCAAGAGGAGCGCTGTATTGAGACCGCCAATTCCTCCCCCAATGATATAAAAGTGCTTTTTACTAAGGGCTGAAACTTTTTCTGCTTCTTTTTCATTCGGAGAAGAACCATTGGGTCGCAATGGCACGGCCCTTCCAATAAGGGTTGAAGCATATACAATTCCAAAAATCAGGGGTACGATGAGTGTGAAATACGAGAAAATTTTTGCAACCGCCAAAGCAACTGCTACACCACTGAGCTTTTGACGAGAGCAAACCGCCCCGATTTCATTAAAACCATTGAAATAGTTCTTACACACTTTTGCATTTTCTATAATTACACCATTTAAATTTTGCGCTTATTATACAATAAAGCAACAAAACCAAAATAGGTAATTATTTTTAAAATATATTTTATACTAATTCTTCAGAATCGATCCACATCTCCATAACTACCCGACTCCATCCATTCTCGACAGCCTTTCGAGCATGCCCCCTGATAAATTTTTTACTTTCTCCGCGAGAACTATGTTGTGCCACCATGGGTAGCCCTAAACATGTAACGCTGACGGCTGGATCTCAACAAGTTCTTCTCTCCTGCTTATTTCTTGGAGCAGGTCTTTCACACGAAGTCTATATTCTTCGGGTAAGTTCAGATTTTTTGCATCTTCGACTAAACGGGCTTTTATCTCTATCGGAGGAAGAAAGGTCATACGGTTAGGCTCCATCATCCACCCATACCGTATGAAAAGCAACCCGAAGGTAAGTCCCATAGGAGGCAATACGATACAAGTAGCTGTAAGACTGACTGCCACCGCACCTGGAATTTTATCAATATAAGTCATAAAAGAACCCCAAAACAGGATAAAAGGGACTCCAATTATGGTTGCCGCAGAAACGGTCTTTACAACACAAGGTGAAAACCGATTCAAACGGATCGCGCATTCATCCATCCCATTGAGAATGGTTTTGCCAGCACCTCGGACTGCATTGCAAACTGAAGAACAATAACCCATCTAACTTCTCCTTTCTGTAAAATAAAAAGAAAAATAATATGTTTTTGCCCTAAATTTTTGCATCTCCATTTTGAAAAAAATCACAACTTCGCTTAGACCGATCATGCTGAAAAACATTCGGTGACATAAATTCTCCAAGGGCCTACAAGTGATGACGTTTTAATTTTTAGATCGGTTGCTTGAGGAACTAATATGACTATAAATTTTGATAGCCACATACCTTTATGGGATCTCTATCGCAATGTTTTTGCCTTTTGCAAGAAAAAAAAGTTTGCTTCGGCTATAGATCTGATGATGCAGAAAATTAGTTATAATATAGAATTTACTCGCAGAACAGATCATGGAATTTGTCGTTGTTGTGATCAAATTTTTGCCCAATCAAGACGGGAAGCAGTACAAGATGATATTGCAAAAAGTAACCACATTGAAATTGCGCATAAGTTGTGTGCAGTTTTTAGTAAAAATATCCCCCTAGATCTTGCAGAAGACCTTCAGGCCCAAGCACCCCGAAGTTTGTTACTTTATAAGTCCGCATTTGATTCAGAGAGTGCTGAAGAATTAGCAAAGGAATCCATCCCCCGTACTGAAGTTAATTGCTCTCGCATTCCATGGTCGCTTTTTGGTTCAGTAGTTACTCTATGCAAACAAGAAAAACCCGATTTTGATAAAGCTTTAGAAATGATAAAATATGACGTAACAAACTTAATTTATGACAAAACTGAAGTTATCCGGGCCTGTGATCAGATTTCTATGTTTTCAAAACGCAAATTACCAAAGGAACAACACAATAAACTCAAAATACGGATTGATGATATTTTAAATGACCCTAAAAAGAAGAAAAGTTATGAATCGCATAATCAGTACCCAATCCAGGAAAGTACAACTAAAATTAATTGCAACGACACCGAGGCTGAAAAGCCTCCTCTGAGGCTTTTTGCTGAAGTGCTTAATTTATGCAAACAAGAAAAACCTGATTTTAATAAAGCTTTAGAAACAATAAAAAATAATCTTAAGTTAAATGATGCAACAGAAATCTGTCGGGCATGTGATCAGATTTTTATATTATCAAAACGCAAGTTAACAAAAGAAGAGCATGTTGAAATTGCACATCAGCTGTGTAGTATTTTTAATAATGATGAGAACCTTAAAATAAAACAAAATAGCATTGAGTTGTATATGTCGGCCCCATAAGTTTCCTATTTGGGCACTTCCAAAATAGGAAATTTAAACGAGTTCCTGAATATTTTGTGTAAGCAACAAAAAATTTATAGACTCGAAATTCTTAGGACAATAAAATTTTCCCCTCATACGCAACAACGTCAAAAGAAATAAAAATGATTATTTATAATAATTTTCAGATATTAAAAAATTGGTGGTATCCGCAAAATTCCCTACCTTCTTGGGGAGATTTATTCAACCATCATGCCAATCTCAAAAAGTACGAAGAAGCAATGCATTTTGCCATCAATGCAATCCCGGTTCTTCTAAACGACCCAGATCGGGGCGGTCTGCTAAAAAAGAGATTCTCTTGCGAAAGCGATTTCGACTTAGCAAGAAAACAAATTAGCCTAATAAGAAAACAAGACAGAGACTATGTCGCCTACTATCGGACTATGGAAACCAAATGTTGTTATAGAATAAAACATCTTTTTATTGACACTTATTTAAAATCTTACATAACCCTTCCTCCCCAACGTCAAACCCCTTTTGTTAGAGCCCTCATGGAAGGGAATGAAGCAATAGATAAGGGGCTTGGCGCCTGCGCAGAACGAGTTTATGCTCTTTTCTGTTTTCTTCTTGTTAAGGCTCCCTATACTCGCGTGGAAATTTTTTTCATTTGGAAGGGAGATCACGCCATTGCAGTGTGTGGACGCGCACTAAATGGGACACTTGACCCTAAGACATGGGGTGAAAAAGCTTTTGTTATTGAGAGTTGGGATCTCAATCCTTCTGTTTATCGAGCCTCTGAATTGGGCTTGCGACTCATAGGCAATTCCAGCTACACAAAGAAAAAAGAAGAACA
The DNA here is from genome assembly GCA_040388845.1 of Chlamydiota bacterium. Taxonomy (GTDB): domain Bacteria; phylum Chlamydiota; class Chlamydiia; order Chlamydiales; family SM23-39; genus JAZKAZ01. The sequence continues at coordinate 11,167 of JAZKAZ010000086.1, forward strand.
AGCATCCAAACCATTTTCCAAACGGGATTATTCTCCTCATATTATTCCATTTAATCCGAAATTACATAAGCTATCTTTAGCCGCATCAAGTGCTTGGAGCCCTAACGATTTATCCGAAAAAGAATCTTGGGACCTCTATTTTCAATCTTCCAATTTAAAAAAGACGCTCGGGGATTTTCATCTAGCTCAAAATAGAGACGGAAAAGTAAAAGCTGCACACAAAGTTTTAAAGGAACTAGACCTGCTAAAATTGCATGAGGATGACGACGATGATAGAGAAGTACTAAGAGATCTTCGCAACCAAATGCTGTATGCCATAGACCCTTCTTTACTAAACATCCAGTTGCCCGTTATCCCTCAAAACATGCCATCGTTTGAAGAAACACACACAGCTGCACTAGACAAAATAGAGCGATTGATTTTGAACAACTCCTTCCCGAGGGAAAGAGATTCTCCGCTCCGGTAAGGGGGTGGCCAAGTGCCTTGGCGCAAATAAACAGATAGCTCGTGCAATATCCCTGTCCTGGCACTGGCGTGACGACAAAAACTTAATGAGTTTTTTGGATTCTTTATGATTCCTCATCGTTTTCTGTGAGACTGCATGGCTCTCCATCGCTTTTTGATATATTGGCTCGTGCAAGTATTTGCATAGTAGCGACTATTTTCGAATTTTTTTGATCAATAGACGTAAAAAAGGCTGCATCGGAAGTCTCTACTACTGGCAACGCTTTTGCCAACATCTTCGTTCCAGCGGTTGTGAGCTGCGGAAAACTGCTTTTTTTGTTGGTGATATGCGACGGTTCGATTAGTCCTTTGACCTGCAGACTGCGCAATAGATGCGAGGTAGTCTTAGGATCTAATACGGACTGCTTGCTAATCTCTTCTTGGCTTACTCCTTTTCCTGTCAGCCAGTCTATGATCGCTAGAATAACAAACTGTGGGTGGGTGAGCCCCAGTGGTTTTAGCGCAACTGTAGTGGATTTGCTCCATAGTGTGCTGACTTGCCATAACAAAAACCCCGGACTTTCTTCAGCAATAGGATGAACACTGCTTTTATTCATAACTCTCCTAGTATTTCATAAACACATCCAATTGTAATGCGAGCTGTGTAATTAGACAAGGATCGAGTGGTTTAATGCCGAAAGCCGATCTATTAAAATTTTAACCGATAAAATATGGTAAGTTACCCGTAAAATGGCTTTCTACCCCCTATAGCAGAACCAAGAAAAGGTGTAAAATTATGTTGTCAATAAAAAACCGGAATTTTGTCGAGAATTGTCTATGAGAGCAATGGACTTACAACACATAACTGACTACGCAACATATGAATTATTATGTGATGCATCACATAATAGCTCGACGGCAACTAATCTACGAAGGCGGCGATGAAAGAAAAGAAGATCGAGGTGGAAGTCGATGTCATCAACCACGATGCGCTTTTGACGAGCCATGAACGTAAAACCGACTCCGAATTCGAGCAGGAACTGCTCAAGTTCGCGCATAATCGCATCTTCAAGGTCTTTCTCTGTAGCGGTCATTTAAGTTCAAAAATTCTAAGAAATATGGATCACGGAAGACCAGATCGGGGGAGATCTGATCTTCTTTGCGAAGCAGCGCGATTTCCGCGTCAATTAGAGATTCCGGCTTTTTGGAGAGCGCCGTACGCTCAAAGAGCATGGAGTTAATCTTCTTATCAAGAGTGCGTACGTTCCACTTCTCAATACGACACATTTCAGCGTAAAAATCGCGCTTAAGAGGGTCTTTGATAGGGATCAGAAACGTAAAGTGCGTCCAACTCAATTGTCGCAGCAGCCATGCGACAATCTTCTCGTCAGGGAAAACCTCTCGGAGAATCCCTTGCCATATATGGAGGTCAATTGTCGCGACACTGTGGCGACAATTTCTTGCCCGTACTCGGCTCGCTGACCGCTCAAAATTTCCTTACGTACTCGATTGCCGATATGCCAGTAAAGCATTGCCATCTGGGCATTTACAGAGACTGCAATAGACTGTTTCGTCTGATCGATCATCGAGCGGAGCTCGTCGATCAGGCCTTGCGGCAACATTGTCGCAGCGCGATGCGACAATGTTGAACGGGCAGCTCAGCGCAATCCCGGTCCTTCAGGGCCGGGTCAAGCGAGCTATCTCTCCATTCGCGGCAAGGAACTTGCCGCCCCTTACC
>JAZKAZ010000087.1:0-12267 GCA_040388845.1 Chlamydiota bacterium
GACGTTTTTAAGGTGTTTTTCCACCCCACCCCTAGTCTCTTCAAGAGCAGAAATCTCCTCTTTATTCCGATCGATATCAAATTGAGAGATGCGCCGAATCGGGATCTGAAGAAGTTTTTCGAAAATCTCCTCTGTCGGCTCCCGCAACAGCTTTTTTCTATAAGGTTTGAAGGCCTCGCCCAGCGTTTGATAGATTCCTTCGAGTGTTTTTACTGTCTCAATTTTCTTATAAAGTCGATTTTCAATGAAAATTCTCTCGAGTGTCTTATAAAAGACTTTTTCCAACAGCCGGTCTCTTTCGATCTCGAGTTCCCATTTAAGAAATTCCACAAGTTTGACCGCATTATACGCTAAAATCTCATGGACATCTGTATCCCACGGATGCCCCTCTTTAATCACTGTGACTTGGGAATTCAACGAGACTTCGCATTCTGTAAATCCGTAAAGGGCCTCCAGAATCTCTTCCGCATACTGTCCGCGCGGCAGCTTAATCTCGATTTCGACCTCTCTTGCAGTATAATCGTTGATCTCCTCGATCTTGATTTTACCTCTTTTGGCAGCTTCATCGATCGAGCGGATCAAACTCTCTGCCGTGGTCCCATAGCAAATCTCCCGAATGATCAACGTTTTTGGGTCTTTAATCTCGATTTTCGCTCGAATCTTGACTTTACCCCGCCCTTTGTCATACTGGCTTTTGTCCATGATCCCGCCTGTGAGAAAGTCGGGGAAAATTTTAAAGGTTCTTCCTTCAAGACAAGCAATTTCCGCCTCGAGAAGTTCCGTGAAGTTATGGGGCAGGATATGGGTTGCCATTCCGACTGCAATCCCATCAACTCCTTGCATCAAAAGAAGGGGAATTTTCGCAGGCAGAATCACAGGCTCGGAATTTCGTCCGTCGTAGGAGGGAATTTTTGCAGTGATATCAGGATTGAAAAGGGTTTCTTTAGCGAGAGGAGATAGGCGCGTTTCGATGTAGCGGGCAGCAGCAGATGGGTCTCCTGTGAAAATATTTCCAAAGTTCCCCTGTCGATCGAGTACATAGCCCTTGTTTGCCAGGTTGACGAGCGCCTCATAGATAGGGGCATCTCCATGCGGGTGGAGCTGCATGGTTTGACCCACAATATTTGCGACTTTATGGAGCTTATCATCATTTTGCCTCCATAAAATTTCAAGAATACGCCTTTGGACCGGTTTTAGGCCGTCTACCACATTCGGGATCGCACGATCGAGAATGACGTAAGAGGCATACTTAATAAAATGCCCCTTCATCTGCGCTTTTAGATCATCCATCTTCACTCACAAGGTTTTCCATAATAAAGGTTTTTCTCGCCGGGGTGTTTTTTCCCATGTAGAATTCAAGGGTAGGCTGTATATCGCTGAAATTTTGAACAATTACGGGAAGCAAGCGAATATCTTTTGCTATGAACTGTTTGAATTCATCGGGAGAGATCTCTCCAAGTCCTTTAAAACGAGTGATTTCGATACCTCTCTTTAATTCTTTTTCCGCAAGCGCCTTTTCCTCTTCTGAATAGCAATAGATTGTCCGTTCCTTATTTCGCACTTTGAATAGGGGCGTCTCAAGGATATGGAGATGCCCATTCAAAACAAGCCCTTCAAAATAGGTCAAAAAGAAGGTAATCAATAGGTTGCGTATATGCATGCCGTCGACATCTGCATCAGTTGCCAAAATGACTTTATTGTAGCGAAGGTTGGCCAAATCCTCTTCTACGTTGAGCGCAGACATTAGATTGTACATCTCTTCATTTTTATAGAGCTGCTCAATTTTCATGCCATGCACGTTGAGCGGCTTGCCGCGCAGAGAAAATACTGCCTGAGTGAGAGGGTCTCTTGTCATGACAATCGATGCAGAGGCAGAATCACCCTCGGTTAAAAAAATGACTGAATTCTCCCCTTCCTTCGACCCGTCGCCAAAATGGAATTTTGAATCGCGCAGTTTCGGAATCTTGAAAGAGATTTTTTTTTGTTTCTCTTTTGCCTCTTTTTTGACTGCGGCAAGCTCCTTCCTAAGCTTTTCGTTAAAGAGAATCCGGTCGATGATTTTCTTGGCTCGGTCCTCGTGTTTATAGAGAAGGTTTTGAACGGCATCTTTAATTTCTTGGACAAGCGGCGCTCGAATTTCATTATTCGAGAGCTTGTTCTTGGTTTGAGACTCAAAGACAGGATCTTTGACCTTAACGAGAATGGTCCCTACAATTCCCTCTCGTACATCGATCCCTTGAAAATTTTCCTTTGCGTACTCATTTACTCCTTTAAGAATCCCCTCTCTAAAGGCAGACAAATGGGTTCCCCCATCCTGAGTATACTGGCCGTTGACGAAGGAGAAATAGGTCTCTCCATAACTTGAAGAATGGAGAAAAGCAAATTCAATGTGCTTTCCTCTATAGTGGAGCGGCTCATAGAGGCGATCTTCTTTGACCTCTTCGTTTAATAAGTCCAAAAGACCGTTTTCGGAGCGGATCTCTTGCCCATTGAAAACAAGAGTCAGCCCTACATTGAGATAAGCATAGTGCCAGAGACGCTTGATGATCAGCTCTTTCTGAAAGGCAAACTTTTTAAAGATCGCAGTATCGGGAATAAATTCAATCCGCGTCCCATTTTCTTCTTTTGTCTTTCCCTTCTTCTTCTCTTGGAGAATCCCCCCTGTAAACTGGACCTCCACGAATTCCCCATCTCGGACACTCTTCACGAGAAAGTGGGAAGAAAGAGCATTGACAGCCTTCATCCCCACGCCATTTAAACCCACAGAAAACTGAAAGACATCGTCATTGTATTTGGCGCCTGTGTTGATCTGACTTACGCATTCAATGACCTTGCCCAACGGGATGCCCCGCCCCCAGTCTCTGACGGAAACGGTCGAGGTCTTCTCATTGAGATCAATCGCAATTTTTTTTCCGTAGCCCATGATGAATTCGTCGACCGCATTATCGATCGCCTCTTTCAGCATCACATAGATCCCATCATTCGGGTGCGAACCATCTCCTAATCTACCGATATACATCCCCGGGCGGAGCCGGATATGGGCCAGCGCATCCAAGGACAAAACGGTACTCTCATCGTATTTTTTAGCCATATCTCAGCTCATACCACTTTTCTTTTTTTTTGAGGAAAGACAATACTATTCTTCTAAAATATTGACAAACGACCTTAGAGCGTCTATGTAGAAGTTATGCTCTGGAAAACATCTATTTTACTTTGGTCATTTGTCTCTATGGGATTTTCTCACACTCCATCTGAATCGCTCCAGCTTTTAATTGACGGAAACCTCCGCTACGTGAGGGATCAGCTTCTCCATCCCAATCGCTCCTCCGATCGAAGGGAAGAAATTTCAGAGGGGCAAAATCCATTTGCCGTGATCGTAGGATGCTCAGACTCCCGTGTGGCGCCCGAAATCATCTTGGATCAGGGACTCGGCGATTTGTTCATTGTCAGGGTGGCTGGCAATGTCGTTGGACCCGTTGAACTCGACAGCATCGAGTATTCGATCAAGTACTTAGGCTCTAACCTTGTACTTGTCTTAGGACACGAATCGTGCGGGGCAGTGACCGCTGTGATGGAGGGAAAAACAGCTGATATCGAAGAGGTTGCCAATTTAATCAAGCCCGCGATCCAAGGGAAAAAAAATCTAGAAGAGGCAGTGAAGGCCAATGTACGGTGGGTGGTGGCTCAGTTAAAGAAAACGAGGCTGATCAAAAAGCTCCTCTCTCAAGACAAAATTCTCTGCGTTGGGGCCTACTACCATCTTGGCACCGGAAATATCGAAATTCTAGACTAATATGCGATGTGTGAGTTTTTCTTTGTAAGAAGCCCATTTTTTTTTCAGCAAGAGAGAGAAGAACTGAGATAACTGCAGAGAGCGCTGAGGTGAGGAAAGCCCTCACACTCCCAAAAATCTTTTACTACTTTTTTGGGACTAGTTTCTGGACACAGGGTCGGCATTTGGATATAATTTGAGACACTCAACTTGTCGATGCCGCAGCCAATCACCAAGTCGGTGGCCTTTTGAGCAATAAACAACTTTCGAGCACCTTATGCATTTCTCAAGACTTTTGGCACTGCATCCTTCAGCTATGCACTTTGTTGACGGAGGGGCTTCTTTGGATTCCTTTTGTCTGTTAATTTCTTTTGTAGACTCAATAGCTTTCCTTTCAAGTTCTTGGCTGATTTTTGGGGGGCAGAAACTATCTTTAGAGAGGTTATTCTTTGCTGAAACCACTGCTTGCCTGTTTTGAAAATTTGATAACACCCGCTCATTGACTTTAAATTCCTCACAAATAGCAGAAGAACTGCTGACAAGTTTTGTCACGGTTTGAGCTTTTATAACCAGCGTATCTAATGCTTTGTTATCTGCGTTTACCTGTTGCATAATTTGTTTGGTATAACAGAATTCAATTTTTACACTCATAAGGTCCTTTTGTGATAAAAAACTTGAACAAGTTTAATCATTTTCGAGCAAAAAGACAACTATTAACTTTTTATTATCTAGAACTGACGTATTAATATTTTAGTACTAATTATGAATAAACAGCACTAATACTCGAGAAAAATAATAGCCGAAATTAGGTAGTGCTTAGATCTAGAAAAACAAGAGGACCTGCTTCGCGGGCAGGATGAAATAAAATATTTATTATCCTGCCACGATTTAATCCGTCAGTTGTGATCCGGCATAAGCCAACCCTCGCGGATCAATAACTCAACTACTTGAGGGCTTTCTCTGCCGTAAAGCATTTGCCTCTCTGTATGGCCTGTTTTGGAATAAGGCTCTAAGAGAGCCGGTGCAATATTGAGCTCTAATAGCCTTTCCCACAAAAATTCTTGTCTTGTGCCCGGGGCGTATTTCTGGATTCCCCCTGTTAGTTCAATGCAGGCGGGGATTGGATCAAGCGCTGTTTCATCTGTCGGGTGAACAAATAAGACCATGGAAAATCGATCTTTTCCCGGCTCTTGTGCGACGACCCTATGACGGGCGCTTACAAAAAGACCGTTTGTCAAATTCTCTAACATGTCTCCCCCGTTCACAATGAAGGCATCCAATGGGACAACCACATTGAGCCATTGGCCGTCTACCTCAACTTGCAGCCCTTTTTCAGTGGAGTAAGGTAAAATCGCGAGCAAATCGATATCCGTGTGAGGCGCTGCCCAATAAAGAGGAGTCTCAGAACTTGTTTCTTCTTTTAAAAGCGCTGGATAGTAAAGTGCGCGAAGCAAGGTATCCCCATTTTTTGTCGTAGCATTCAACAAATCGAGTGGCAACTGCGTACCACTATGCTGGTTGATGGTTGCTACGATGGCCTCTTGCAGAGGAATTACATACTTTTCCAATTCATTGTACAAAGTGGTCAAGGCATCTTTGAAAGCCGGTTGTTTTGGCCAAATATTTTGCGGCAAAGTCCCTTCTCTGCCGATATGATAAAATTCCTTCAAATCTTTGCGTACGGTTCCCTTCGCGGTCTCTCCTGGAACAAATCCTCTCTGCCCTTTGAGCTCGCCGCTTGCAAAACACTCCATTTTATCACTCAGATCCTGCCGGAAAAATTCTTCTGCTTCAGCGTATGCGCATTGAACGACTCCGGTATCCACTCCCGTATGGCGGACGGCAAAGAACCCCACATGAACCATCGCATCGTAGAGCGTATCGAGAAAGGCCTCACGCCTCTCAGGATGGAAATAGTCGTTCATATCGACAACAGGAATTCGGATATCGAGCGCCTCTTCTACCTTTTCTGAGCTAGAGAGCGCATTTAAAAGTCCAAAATACCCCAATACTACGAATACAAGACGCATGGAAACCTCAAAGGTATGTCAGAGGCAATTGTGGAATTCCCATTGAAATTTTTTCTACTAAAATTTTCAAATAGGCATGTTTTTTTAATTTCCGTCTCAGAAAACAATAATAAATTATTTTAATATTTGATTAATTGAAAATGCCGTCTCATAATGCGCGCATCGCTTCATCGCGAAAAACAAAAGGAATCGTTATGCCAATGATTTACACAGATTCACACGCACCGCACCAAGCTATGCATTGCTCTCAGACAATCACATCTGGCGAATTGAAAGACCATTCTTCAAATCCATTTGCAAAGGAACATTTCGAGGTATCTTTTGCTGCAAGCAATATCCAAAGCTCTGGAGATGTGAAAATTGAGACAGGACCTGGTGTTATGTTCAATCATATGTATCCCTGGAATTGGGTCATGCACGCATCCGGTCGAAGCTACATCACATTCACAACGAACTTGACTGAAGAAGAGGCAGCAAAAGATCTCGAGTTCAATATCCGGCAACTCTCCTCAATTGTCAGAGGTCAGGGTCACTCGCCCATTGCCATTGAAGTAAACGGCCAAATCATTGCTGATCGCGTACTTCCTCAGGTGGATGGATGGAGAAACGATCGATTTTCTTTGAAAGGCAGGCTTGTCGCAGGTGAAAATAAATTCACGATCCGCCTTTTATCCGACGCATGGAGCAACTACTGGATTGAGAAAGCCTCCATTACCCTTCCTAATGCAAATCTTTGGGAATAATTTCCTCTGTAGAGTGATATTTAAAATCCGGGAGTTTTTCCCGGATTTATTTTTTCTGTTTAAATAGCTCTCAAATTCTGCAAATAGGTTTCTAAGCCCCCTTTTTGCAAAATTCTCTCCGCCTCTTCCCAACTGATCGCCGAATCTCTTTTTAAAGATTCCAAAATGCGAATGATACAAAGGCCCACTTCTGAATTCTGTCCTACTTTTTGGGTTTTTTTGGCATATTCAATCGCGTCGAAGAGGACCGCATTTGCCTCGGGGTAAGAAATCCTCTCCTCCTCTGCAAGAAGATCATTGACATGGCTTAAGATCAGAAACGTTGCACGGCCAATGAGTTTAAGATTTCCCGGATTGACGTAGGTCATTGTATTGCCGACCACCCGCCCAAGTTTTGCCATAATCCCAGTTGAATGAGCATTCAAAAGCATCTTTAATCCGATGTGCTGCCTGAGCTTAAGCGGGTCAAAGGTCTGTTGAATGGGAAGTTGGAGGGTGAGAATATCCGGAGAGATCGATGCAAGGGTCTGCACAATTGGATCTTCTGAAGAAAGAGGCGCCTCAGGCACTAAGATCAATCCGATCTTGGCTCTTTTTTCAGAAAACGTTTTCAGAAAGCTCTGGAAGGAGCCTGTCTCATCCAGCAGTTGCGTTGCCTCACTTCCCAAAAGCGCCATGATTCCAATATCCCCTTCCTCCGGCCCCCGGTTTTCGATATTGAAAGAAGCAAAGGAAAAATCGTAAATAAATTGCTGATCATCGCCCGCATTTTTTAAACTTGTAAGAGCAGATCTTTGCAAATAAGGATCTCCGATGTGCATGGAAAAGGGAGTCTGGTAAAGAGCTGGATTCAAACCTCGGAAGGGACGCCCCAAAAACATTTCCCAAGCCGATAGAGAATCCTCTGCAGGAGTCCATACCTGGATCCAAGACTTTCTTTCGGTCATTTTTGTAGAATCTAGAGGAAAAAGTCTGAAGGTGGGCGCCCTCTCTGTAGAGTCGATAAATACAGTGATCAAAGCGTCTTTGGCAAAATAGGTTGCAAAACGTTTTTTTTCATAAGCAAAGCTTTCCAAATCTGTTAACTTCGCCATCTGCTCGGCCAGGCTAAAAACGGCCCTTTGCACAGGTAGAAAACTAAGAAGCCTTTCTTTCATGCTGAGAGAGGAATCAAACCCTAGCTCCATCAATTCCTGTTCGGAAAAATAAGATTTCAGCACCTGATGGATGGCCTCTTCTAAAATAATGCCTAAGACAAATGTCTCACTTGTTGTCGCCTGCAGACGCGTCGATCCTGTGATGGCTTGAGGACCTGTGAAGAGGCGGATTTTCGAAATTGCCTGATTTTCAATGACAGATCTGCTTCGATCCAAAGGCAGCAGCACCGAATCTGGATTGTTATAGATAAAATAGAGATGCTCCCGCGCGGTATTTGCCTTCTCCTCTGTCATTTCTCCATATTGGTTTAAAGCAGCTAAGATCGTGCCAATGACAGAAGATGTCTCGCCGCCCTCGGTGACTGCAAATACGACATCGCCCTGTTGAATCTGATGGTCTTCTAGCTGAAGCTTTCCAATCAATTGAAGATCTTCAAACCCTTCAAGAGAACTAATCAAGGCTCGATCAGCTCCTGTCATTTCACCAATAAGTGAATTTTTAATTCCTTGGAAAGCAGCCCTTCTATTTTCACAATCACAAAGCCCTGAAATTTTTTCCCAAAAAGGCTTCCAAAAAGAACTCTCCATCTGTTTGGCAAGCCTTCCTGTCGCCCCGCAGCCGTAAATATAAATTTTTCTTCCTTCTTGGATTGCTTTTTGTACTGCAAGGGCAGATCTCTCCAAGAGTTCTATATTTTCAGACATCTCCACAAATTTTCTTGAGATGTCCTCATCTACGCTCAAAAGAGCCTCCAGGCCAGACAGGGTATTTTTCCCGATTTTAGTGCTTAAATCCCATGTTTTCGGATGGCGCTGCTCGGTCAATAACTCGTGGAGTTGAAACTGCCTTTTGTTTGCCACATAGTCCAACGATTGCTCAGATGGAGCAATCTGCAAAATGTCTAAAATAGGGGATGCACAAGAGAGTATCGGGGCGTAGAGGGCAGCTTTAAGACAAATATCAAAAATCCAATTTCGGTCTTTTTTTTTCACAGATTTTCCTTATTTTTTTGATCAAATTTGTGCCAGGAGCGTGAAAGAAGATGAGATCCGCTGGGAACGATGGCCAGCATGACGAGCAGCGCCCCTGCAATCACAGAATTTTCCTCCATTGGAGAGGCAGAAGCAGGAAATGTGCTATAGGCGCTCCCCCAGAGCCATAGACCCACTCCAATTGTTAAAACATGAATTTTTCTCAAAGGATCCCAAAAAGAAAGAAGCGCAAAAAGGGCGGTGAGAAAAGCGCAGATATAATCATTTGTCTTTTGAGAAAAATCAGACAAAACAAAAGGGCCAAGGAAAAGCCAGCACGCCACAATCAACTCGGAAATGCGCGCCCACATATTTATTTCCCTTTCAATGTTCGTATTAAAATCATCTCTTCTCCCGCCTCGTAGGCCACCTGCGATGCTTTTCCCCAAAATGTATGCCATACAACCCGTTTACTTTTGCTCTTTTTCCAAACAGCGTACAGATAGAGAATGCAGGACCAAATCTCATCATAGGCAAGATAGGCTAAAATTAAAGAAATCACAGCAGTGATCAAACAGGGAAAGCACCAAGCTCCGACAACGGTTCCCTGCATAAATACTAAGACTGCACTGACCACTCCAAGGGGAATCACATCTAAGCCGAAAAGAATCACAAGCCAAGGGCGGTCTTGCCATCTGCGGGACGATCCAGCTAAAGCAAAGATAATATCTCCAAGATAAGCAATGGCCCCCATGATCGAATCGGGGATCCGAAACCAGATTCTTAAGTGGTGAGAGACATCTGAATCAAGAACATGCTCCGTCTGATCGCCGAAAACAGGGTCCCATACATGATCGATTAGCCCCCACTGATAGAGTCCCATGTAAGTTGCGATAACAACAGCTATCGCCGCAATATAGCAAATCCAAAATCGCTGGTTCCACGAGGAAGGATTGTATTGCCAGGGAGAGGGAATAGCATCTAAATGAAATGGGCGCTTCATGCCCCTGATTCATACAGAAAAATAAAATTATTTAAAACAAAAAGTTGAAAGCTGCCAACCAGGACGGTTGGCAGCAAAAGAGTTGAAATCTATAAAATTTCGGCCGCAATGGAGGCCAGCTCCGAGCGCTCTGTTCTCTCTAAGAACATGTGCCCATAAATGCGGTGATTTTTAAATTTATTGACTACATAGGTCAACCCGTTGGAATCCTTATCGAGATAGGGATTGTCAATTTGGGTCGGATCGCCTGTTAAAATGACCTTCGTTCCTTTGCCCGCTCTTGAAATAATCGTTTTTACTTCATGAGGAGTGAGATTTTGGGCCTCATCAATAATCATGTACATTTTTGGCAGAGAACGGCCTCGAATGTAGGTGACAGCCTCCATCTCGATCTTTTTGCTCTGCATGATGAATTCAAGGGTGGCAGCCCCATTTCCCTCGCCGCTAGTTGTCGAACAGAGAAATTCTAGGTTATCATAAATTGGCTGCATCCAATGGTATAATTTCTCTTCCTTCGTACCTGGAAGATATCCGATATCTTTCCCAAGCGGCATAATAGGCCTTGATACGAGAATTCTCGAATAAACCGTATCATCGAATACCTTGCGCATTCCGCAGGCAAGCGCTAAAAGAGTCTTGCCAGTACCAGCAGGACCCACGAGAGTCACCAAGTGGATATCATCGCGCATCAGCAAGTCAATTGCGCATCGCTGTTCGATATTGAGAGGCTGAATCCCCCAAATATCTCGATGCACAGGCAGCAAAGGCTCTAATTTTTTCGTTTTTTCGCTGTATTTACAAACCGCTGATGACTTTTCAGGCGAGGTCAAGAGGGCGTATTCATTCGGTCTAAAGCCGCTTTCAGGAGAGGGCAAAGTTCCGTCTTTAAAGAAAAGATCGATTTCTTTTTTTTGCACTTCGACTTTTCTCAAACCCTGATACATCTGTTCATACGAGGCCTTCAAGCTTTCATAGTCTTCTGATTCTAGATCCATCGCCTCAGCTTTCACCCGAGTGACAAAATCCTTAGAGACGATGACGACTGACTCCCCTTTCTCTTTCAACAAATAAGCAGCGAGCAAGAATCGATTGCTATTGCGATCCAGCGGCAAAGGAAATCCCTCAACACGCTCAATTTTAGCGTCCAAATGGATGCGGACCTTTGGCCCTTCGGAAATCGTTACACCCGTGTGGAGATCTCCGCTTTTTTCCGCCTTAAGCGAATCTATATAGCGAATCACTTCACGCGCATTTTTCCCCACCTCATCGCTATCTCGCTTCAACCCATCTAATTCTTCAAGAACCGCCAAGGTAATGACTACATCATTATCTTTGAATTTCTTGATTGCAGCTGGGTCGTGAACGAGAACATTCGTATCAATCACAAAGGATTTTCGGGTCACTTTTGTTTCCTCAGGGAGACTGGTTTTGTTTTGTGGTTTAGGCAGATGAGCCACTATCATCAAACACCTCTATTTTATTTAGCGCTTATTTATCAGGTCTAAATCTGTTTTTGTTACTAATTCCCCCTCTTTTTTACTAAGCCTCAAAATTCCACCTTATAGGCCTTCACGCATCCGAAAGCAAGAAAAGGTTAGAAAAATATTTCATCACATTTATATTAAGTTACTTAAAAATACAGTCAGCAGATACACGTACTGAGTGCTAAATTACTTGACTCTAAGGCGCTTTTTGGCTTATAATGAGAGGAGTATATTGAGGCAATCATGAAAATTACACCTGTTTTACTAAGCATACCTCCTTATCTTTCAACAACTTGGGAAAATATCTCCTCCCTTCGCGTACGGGTTGAAAACGAGAAGTCCACTCTCATTGCTCTCTTGCAAAACAAAATTGAAGTGGAAGTTCCAGACTTAGATTCAGCGACCATCGAGCAAATCTTCGAGGCGCACGCAAAATATGCCGAAGAGGAAACTTCTACAAAAACTCCTCTCTCGCCCCTCGACGGCCCCTTTAGTTTCAGCCTTCCCCTCAAAGGCGGCGGCCTCATAGACACCCTGGGACCCAATATGCAGCATAATCCAGCGCAAGCAGATCTTCCTCCCCTGCCTCCGGATGTGCTCCAAAAAATCACCACAATTGCACGTGCATTTGGCCTCGATGATTCAAGCGCGCTTCCCAAGGGGGAACTCAATTGCAATTGCATCTACTGCCAAGTGGCGCGCGCCCTTCACGGAGAAGAACCTCTTCAGGAACTGGAAGTAGTGACGGATGAAGATATCAAATTTCGAAACTGGGAAGTCAAACAGACAGACGATCAGCTTTATACCGTGACCAATCCACTCGATCTCAACGAGACATACAATGTATTTCTGGGAGAACCCCTCGGCTGCACCTGCGGGGAAAAAAACTGCGAACACATCCGCGCAGTTCTAAAAAGTTAAAAAATTTGAGCGGTTACTGCATAACCGCTCAAACCTAAAATTCTCTTTGAAGAACCCCTTCCTGCAAGGAAGGAGTTTCTCCGCTCCGGTAAGGGGGATGACCAAGTTCCTTGCCGCAAATGGAGAGATAGCTCGCTTGGGCCCTGTGACCTGTTGGACCGGGATTGCGCTGAGCTGCCCGTTCA
>JAZKAZ010000088.1:0-9701 GCA_040388845.1 Chlamydiota bacterium
CCCACCCAATAGTTCACGGAAAGCGATTGCCTCTGGCAAAGCATCTCCAACTCTTTTGGTTTAATAAAGAGCGAATAGACGTGCATATTTTTAGGCGTATTGCGCACGCACCATTCGACTCCTTTGATGATGACGAGATAGCTCAACGGATTTCGATTGAATGTGTGAAAAAAGAATAGCCCTCCGGGCTTAAGCACGCGGCTGGCTTCCTGAATTAAACGGGCGGGCATTTCTACATGCTCTAGCACATCCATGGCAGATACGGCATCAAAGTGTCCATCTGGATAGGGGAGAGCGTAGGCATTTGCGACCTCATAAGAGACCCGTTTGGTCTCATCATGGCGCATGGCTACTTCTAAGCTGGTTTTTGAAAGGTCGATGCCGCAGACTTGGTGGCCCTCTTTTGCAAGTGCATTCGTCAAAAGTCCGGCGCCGCAGCCAATGTCGAGAACCCTTCTTTTTTTTCCCAGCCGCTGCTCGATTTCCCGAATGATCCAAGGAGTGCGCACCGCATTTTCTGCGCGCAAAAGCGCAATCGGATGATCGCTTGCCCCATACCACTGCTCTTCTAGCTCTTCGTAGAAGGCATTATTGATCTCAGGTTTTGACATTTTAGTACTTAATGACCGGCTTGTTTCTCCATACGATATTCCAAAATATGATTTGGTAAAACATAAAGAGCGTCATGGAGCAAAATTGGACTTGCAAAAAGAACTTTAGAGGGGCGGGCTCGTTCAGCCAATGGGCAATCCAGGGGGTAACTTCAACTCCTTGGACAACGGGCCAGATGAAGCCTGCGCAGCCCAGCGTGATGGGATGCAGAGTGAAGAGAATTGCATGAAGCCAATTTTCCGATGCGGGGCAATGATCTTTATGGACAAATTCATCTTTGGTGACGAGAAGAGTAGAAAAGGTGGCAAGACAAAGATAGAGAATGAGCGTCTCTCTTGAAAAGGGAACGAAGAGTACATAGCCCATGCAAACTAAAACACTGAGCGTATCCAACGGATGGCCGATTCGCTCCCACTTAGGAAGTCCGCGCCGGTAATGAAAATACCCTTCATCAATGGCGATTGCCAATGCCTGCAGACCAAAGGGCAAAAGACTTAGGAACCACATATTTTTTCCATAATCGATCCAGAAATGCTCAAACCTGGCCCAAAGGCCAAACTGACGATGGGTGTATTCTTTAAAACGGCTCCGTCTTCATAGATCATCTGCCAAACATGAGGAAGAGTCGCAGATGACATATTGCCACAGGTTTTCAAAATTTGAAAACTGTAGGCCATTTGCGCGTCTGACAATTTCAGTAATTCTTGAATTTGGAGAAGGATTTTAGGCCCTCCCGGATGGATTGCAAAAAGAGCTTTTTGGCGGATCTCATCAAAATCATATTCGGCCTTTTCACAAAGACGCTCCAAGTAGCCCTTGAGCGTGCGGGCAATGAGCACGGGCACCTCTTTGGCCAAAGACATTCTAAAGCCCCAATCGACTACAGTCCAGGTCATTGCATGGACCGAGTCGGGGATAATCTCTTCGAGCGTAGCAAGGATTTTTAAATGGGGATTTTCGCTGCTCCGAAGAACTGAGTATTTGATAAACCCGTCCGCAAAAAGACTTTGCGAGACGAGCTGATCGGATTGATGGAGGGAAGGGTTGCTATGAAGACAGCAAATTTCCGTGTGGACCACGTCCGCCTGCGATTTTCTGCTGCTCAAAAATCCAGTGGCCATCCGAATCGCAGGGAAGGCTCCGTAACAGCCCATGTGATATGCATGCGTCACAGTGGTTTTTTGCCCCCAGCCACGCCTCGATACGATTTTTTGAGCGCCGCTTGGCGACACATACCCTGTGCAGCTGACGTGAATGAGATCGTCAGGGGGAGAGGAGCTATCGGGATAGTATTGTTCGAAAATTCGATCGACCTGAGTCTCAAAGATTTTTGCGCGGACAGATAGATTTTTTCCACTTGGAGATTCGCCTAAGCGGTAGACCTCCATTTTTTCCCAGTCGCGGTGAAGAAAATCGGCTAAGACATGCCCTCTTTTTTCAATGCGATCGGGTTTGCAGCCCACATGCCAGAGCTTCTCTTTTAGGGCCTCGCGAAAGAGGGCAAGTTCATTTTCATTGAGCCCTTTCATGGATTCTGCCTTAGTATGGGCATCGACGAACCAATCGAGGCTTTCGGCCTGCGATGTTTCAAAAGTGGGGCGGATAGAATGGAAGTCGGTCAAGAGCATAGGCCCACTTTTAGTCGCTATCTGCTTAAGTAGCAAACGAAAAATGAGAATTTTGAAAACAAAAGTCCATTCAGATAGTGTTCAAAATGATGAGAAAGCTTTTTTGGATGATCTTCCTCTTAGGTGCCTATTTTTGGGTGGTGACGTCGGGCCACGACGGCATCCTCCTAGAAAAAGGAACTGCACTTTACAAAGGGATCGTCGCGTGGTTTGACGATGCCGAGGTGGACTGCCAGCTCAAAGTAGAAAAATCAAAAAAGCGCTGCCGGTCCCGCAGGTGGGATTAGAAATCGTGATTGTACGCCATTCATGGGCTAGAGGGCGCAGGCTGTCCAAAAACTGGACAAACCGGATCTAACATGCTTATAATTAACATGTTGTGCCAATCGATAATATGGTCTCTGTAACAAATCATTGACAAAATTATGCCTGTAGTGGCATAATTGTAAAATTACAAGGAATACTAAATGAGCGACTCTAAAAAGGATCGACATCTCATTTATTTAGGATCTTCGAAGAAAGATGCTGAAAAACTACCGCAAGAGATAAAAGATCTGTTCTCAACAGCCCTGAAAATGGCTCTTAACGGAGAAACGCATGCAGATGCAAAGCTATACAAACATCATGGAAGTGGTGTATTTGAAGTAGTAGGAGACTATCGGAAAAAAAGCAAAAAGGGATCGGGAGTTCCAAAAGAAGAAAAAGAATTAATCGAGCAAAGGTTCAAGTGGGCAGAACAGATTTATAAGGAAAAATATGGGAAGAAAAAGAAAAGAAATTAAAGAATCTAGACATGAGAAAATTGAGTACGAAGTTAGTTCAGGGAATGTATTTGCCGATTTTGGATTTAAAAATCCAAAGGAAGCGAATGCGAAATCAGATCTTGCATTGCTGGTTAGTGCGATCATTAAACAACGAAAATTAACTCAATCGAAGGCTGCTGAATTAATGGGAATAGACCAGCCAAAAGTTTCTAAAATTATAAGAGGTCTTCTATCTGAATTCACAATTGAACGGTTAATGAATTGTCTACTCGGGTTGGGGTGTGATCTTGAAATTAAACCGACCTTAGGGAAAGCCATAACTCCATCAATCCATGTTACAAGAAACTCCAATCTAAAAAGATTACCTGCTTAATGGCTAAAATTATAATATGTTCATCCCTCGTGATTCTATCCCCTAATTAAACTCGAATCGACAACCTGCGAACTTGGCGTAAAGCCCTACAATGAGTTGAGTCTCTTTTCTTTGAGCCCAAGGCATTGACAAACTCTTCCATCATTTTGCCTTTAAAATCACCTTGAGCCTCCCACGCAAATGCTCCTTCGATATCGGGA
The DNA here is from genome assembly GCA_040388845.1 of Chlamydiota bacterium. Lineage (GTDB taxonomy): Bacteria > Chlamydiota > Chlamydiia > Chlamydiales > SM23-39 > JAZKAZ01. The sequence continues at coordinate 3,578 of JAZKAZ010000088.1, forward strand.
AATTCTTCTTGGATGACCCGGGCAAAATCTTGGATCGATTCAGGAGGAAATGCGCTGATGATGACCCCAGTTCTCTCATTGTAATAATAGTAATCGGGGGGATGATTCTGGTTGGCAAGTTTGGCCCACCCATTTTTGGGATTGTTCCAATCGCCAATTTCCAAGATGAGTTGATCGTCCGTAATCGAGGGGACGGCTCCTTCAAAAACTGCGTAAGAAACCGCAATAAGACTATTATTTTTTAAGGATTCTGCAACCTGAGAAAGAGGGGTGCCCCTCGGAAGCTGATAACCTAAACCGTATAGAGGAAGGCCAATCATCATTTTGGATTGCGGAATGGTGTTTTCTAACTGTTTTAAGAGATCCATTGTCATTGCAATGCTGGAATTGGATTCCACCCGAATTTGACCTGATTGGCCCATGGCGTAGTCATAGGTCATGATGTGAAAGCGATCGACGCAATTGGTGTGAACAAGTTCTGGAAGATTGTAATAGTTTTGATTGGCAGGGATAGGGGAGATAGCAATTTCTAATTCAATTCCATTTTTGTGCAACTTTTGTCCCAGCTGTTGGAGGAAGTGGGTATATAAAAAAGGATCTGGAGGGGGATTTGAGTAATTTTCATAATCGAGAATCACATTTTTGTAGCCAAATTTTTTCGCATTTTCGACCAAAGTTTCGATCAATGTTTGCCTTGCTTTCTCGGACGCTCCGGTCAATACATTATAAAGTCCTTCGCCTGGCTGGGAATTCGTCCAACCGCCGACTGCCAATCCATCGCATCCAGGAGGCGCTGCTTGCTGCCAAGGATTGAGTGGGTCTTGGGGAAAAATAGGGTAGTCCGCATTCAATGTTCCATCATCTTTGATTACGGCAAAGGCAACGTCCCCGTGGACTTTAGAGGAAATCGCCGGATAGTTTTTCTGAAAAGCCCAATAACTCCAATTATCTGCATAGACTTCAAATCTATATTCTTTATTTATCATAATTTAAAATCCTTGTTTTTTGTTATTATAATAGAATTGTAATTTAAGTAAATTATATTAAAAAATTAAACTAGCTTCAAGGCGGATGCCTGTGACTGTGCAGAGTGTAGCAGGGACAAAAAAGGTCCCATCTCGCGTTTTTTGAATTTCACTCATTCCCGTAGGCAGCCACCGAAAATAGGGAATCAAGTTCATGGAAAAATTTTTGTTTGTATAAGAAAAGGGGAGCTCAATTTCTGCTTGGCATTTGTTTCCAAGGCTTAATGTGAGCGTCCAGGGAAAGAAATTGCGAATTTCAACGGATCCCATCTTCATCTGCATCAATTGGAGATGTAGTCCTATGTTGAAGGATTCATTCCATTGCCAATAAACCCGCAATCCCTCGCTAAAATAAGCCCATTGAAACAGTTCATCGTAGCCAGTTTTTCGATCGACTGCCGAACGAAACCAACTATCGTAGCCAAGGCCCAGAAAAGCAATGAGTTGCCAATGGTTTAAAAAGAAAGGGTAGCCAACCCTTCCCTCCAGATTGAAGAGCGTATTTTCGGTATGAGAGTGAAGGGGAGAGAAAGAACCTGTTCGAAGATTTTGGATCGAGCCATCATAATCTGTGGTTCCTTCGGCAAATCTCACATCTGCACCCACGTAAGGGATTTGAGCAGAGATTAACTCGTAGCCCCCTTGAAATCCAACCAGCCACCCCAGCTCTTGGCTTTTGCCTCCATTTTTAATTTTTTCCCAGTAATTGCGATAAAAACAATCGGGCCCTAGATAAATCTCTTGGGAAGAGTAAAGAAGAGAGGGGAGAGCAAATATCCAAAATAGATTACAAAGGAGACGCATGCACTAAAAAGAGTAAAGAGAGGATCAAATAACTGCCAGAATTTTTAAACTCGACTTTGTGCATTTTTTAGTGCGACTGTCTCGGCCTATTAAAGGAAAAGCATAGAGAGTCCGGTCACGCCTAAGCAGATGGCGAAAATCCGTTTGATTCGATCTGTGTCGAGGCTATGGGAGAGTTTGACTCCGAGAGGTGTTGTAAAGATTGAGGGGATTGCAATACATAAAAAAGTGGGGATTTCAATGTATCCAAAAGTGTTTGGCGGTTCAGGTTGATGCCAGGCTATGGTCAAATAAGCCATCGATCCAATCAAAGCGGTGACCAGGGTGGAAGCTGAGGATGTAGCTACGGCATTTTTCATTGGGATCGAATACCCAATCAAAACGGGCACGGTAAATAATCCGCCGCCAATTCCAAGCAGGCTTGAAAGAGTTCCGATCAAAATTCCAAAGAGGGAAAGTGTTGCATTGGGTTGAGAGTCGAAGGTTGGAATGGGCAACCGGGGGAAAAAGAAATAGATCCCGAGCAAAATCGCCATGCCTCCAAAAAGAATTCTGAGCATTCCACTGGGGAAATATTGCGCTCCAAGAGCTCCCAAAACACAGCCAAGCACAAGGCCAGGAATGAGCCGTTTAATGAGAGAGAAATGAACCGCTTTTTTTTGAAGCTGAACGATTGTTGAGACGCTTGATGTGACAAAAGTGGCAGCAAGAGATGTGCTGACTGCCACTTGCATGACTTCTGTTTGTAAAAAACCTGAATAATAAAAGATATAATAGATGGCAGGAACGGTGATTACCCCACCTCCGATTCCTAAGAGTCCAGCTAAAAGACCCGTTACTCCTCCGCAGAGGATAAATAAAAAAAAGAATATCTCAGATGACATCGGAAGTGATCTCAATCTTTAAAAATTTTTGTTTACATTATTTAGACGTTGTATTCAATTAGATATTGATTTAGACTCGCGCCGGAAATAATTTTTATTTATATGAACATAAATTCACCAGAATGGTCCAGAGCAAAAAACTTGCTGATTCAGTTAGCGGATGTTTTAGGTCCTCTAACAGATCGGGTTATTAAAAATACTTCCACTGCGATTTTTAGTAAGAGGGTTTTTGTTCCCCCGGAAAATGCATCTGTTTCTTTTCCCTATTCAGCCCGTCTTTTGACAACGCTTGAAACTGCGAAAAGCGAAGTGACAGACTTGATTGAAAGCCTTCCTCGTGCAAGTAAGGAAGAGACCTCCCCTGGCTTTCAAAAAAAACCGGCATCGGATGCATTCCTTGAAAAAAGACCTGCATTGACGGGAAAAAGTTTGATTCCGCGGGCTTTAGAAAAAGGAGATTCTTCCCTCAATGAATCCAAATTAAATCCCGCCGTCTCAAAAGAGGCATTTGAATTGATTCGGGAAGTGAGACAAGCAATTCATACACTCTCTACCTCCTCAAATCTTTCTTCTCCGCAAGCAAAGACAATTCGGAGCGCCTTTGAAAAATTAAAGCCATTGATCGATCAACTGATCGAGGCAGTTTCAGAAGGGGAAATGCAGCCTTCCAATGAGCGTCCCTCCCATCGTTTTGCACTCCCGGAATCTCCTCGGAAATATCTATTTAAAGAAAGGAATGTGACGTCCTCTTCAAATACTCCTATAAAAGAGAGGAAAAAAGAGCCTTTGGAAAAAATTTTCCGAGCCTCCCAACTTAAAGAAAAGGGAAGTTCAGCGCCCGCCCCAAAGACATCAAATGCTCAGTCAAAAGAAGGCATTCTTCCATCTACCCAGAAAAAGCGAGAGTCCGAGCCTTCTCAATTTTTTAAAGAAGGCAGACCTTCTTCCTTGCCTGGACGCTCTCCGAGCGTGGTCCCCTACTATTTTTCTACTCTAAAGGCCGCCCATGGGCCTGAAATCCAGGAAGGGGAGAGGGAGATCCCTCCTGTAGAGAAAACATCTCTTGCCGCAGGTCCATTCACACATCAAATGCGCCCCGCTCCCGATCCTTTGAAAAAGAGGCGAAAACGCCTCTGGTCTCGGAAAAAAGAGGATGACTCCGAAAAAAGACAATAACCTTATCTTGACATCCAGCCCTTTTTGAAGTATCCCCCTGATTGAGAGAGAGGGAATGGATATGAAGCTAGCTTGGTTGTTTTCGGGCCTTTTTTTAACCGGATGCATGGCCAATAATGGACTTGGGTCGTTGGGATCCGCGGATGCCAATATTGGCAATCTCGCTCGCATCTCCAAGGGGATGAGTGAGACTGAAGTCCTCTGTATCATGCATAAACCCTACAATTACGAAACATTTTACATAAACCAAGACATTTATGATGTTTGGTTTTATGTCACGAGACCAACTACTCTTGGTCAAAGTAGAATGGTTCCTCTCAATCTAACTCCTCTCACATTTAAAAACGGACAGTTGATCTCCTGGGGCTACGACTACTACAATTATCTCGTTAAACAAGAGGCAATTCTTGCAAGAGAGCAAAAGAGCCTTCCTCAAACAGCGCCTATTGAAAATGGAATGTCTCCCGAAGAAAACAAGGACCTTGAAGAGATTCTTCAAAGTCATCCCCAAACTGAAACTTCTGAATCTTCCTCTCAAGAACTTCCCATCGCTGATTCTGAAAAAATTAACTCTGAGGAAGATGAAGAAATGGATGAAGAGGAGGGCGAGCCGTCCCCTGAGAAAGAGAAGCCTCGCTGGACCGAAGAAGATCAGAGAATGCAAGAAGATGAATCGGAACAAGATTTCAATTTTTGGTAAAATCCCTGGTCTTTGCTTCCATTAGAGGATTGTTCAAATAGAAGAAGAGTGATAAGCTTGAAGCTCTTAAAGTAGACCTTTTATAAGAAAGGGGAGTGAATCATGTCTCTGGGACTATCCAGAATATCAGAGCACTACAACAGCTTTAAATTTAGCAGCAAGGCAACTGAACAATGGGGAAAGGGCCGAGATATTCGGATTCTTACAAATAAAACAAAAGAAGAATTTGTCAAGACTCTTACCAAGGATACGGGCGTCAGAATTTTTGCTACTTATAAAGGTCTCGGAAAAGCGTTAAAAGAAGATTTAGAGCCATACGATGCGGATACAGCCTATTTTACAATTATACAAGACAGCGAAAAAGACTTAATCTTGGATGTTTTCTATGCTCAGTTTCCTAATTTTAGAAATTATAGAGAATCTCATAAGAACAGCAGGCAAAAGTATTCTTTGGCTGAAGCTCTCGGTCAGACCAAGAAAGACTACAGATCGCCCAACGAATTTGTGATCCACCTCGAATGAACCATTCGGTTTTTAGGGAGCTATAACCCTCTCGCTAGATACGTCTGATAATACATGTTATGTTAAGTGGAATAAGGTTTTTGCTATTTAATTAACTAATCTTCCTTTAGACCGCTCTAAAACCTCATGTATAGTGTTCTTAGACACCTCTCTTTCTTTTCGATAAAATTTAACTGTCCACTTGCGCTTAAAGCTCCAAATGCCCAAAGCACCGCAGTCGTCTTCCTATCGAGCTCCGAAAGTTTGTTGGTGTTTTTAAGCGCTTAATAAATAATATTTTAATTATTGAATATTATATAAAAATAATATATAATAACAAAAAACATTAAAGGGCCAATGTCAATCAGCACACACAATGCAATTTCCAGGTATCAAACAAATATCTTTAATCAGGGCCATAAATTATGGGACCGTTTTGATTCAGCTATGAAGCAAACGTATTCCTTTATTAATCAATGCATCCCCACATATTCTTTACGAAAGTTCTTTTGGAACTCTGCTCTTCCGACAGGCTTGGTACTTGTTAATGTCGCGGCTGTTGGGTCAGGCGTTCTACGAGATGAACATATTTCCGACCTTTTTAAATGCGTTTCATTTACTTTATTTGCTCCTATTTTTTTTCATTATATAGAAAAAACAACGGTTATTACCTATACAGCTCTCAAAATTAATTTTTTATTCAGTTCTGAAAAAAACAAAAATGCTGTCCTTTTTTTATGTCATTCTGACTACAATAGTGCATTTTCTCAAAATTCCATAAAAAGACACCACTTGGAAGTAATAAAAAAAACGCACAATATTCAAATCTATCCGATATATGGGGCAAACGATCTTCCAGAAATTGAAAAAACTCTACCTCGCCAATCAATTGACCTGATGCTTTACCTCATGCACGGACACCCAAGCCGTCTCACCGCTGGGTTTGGAATGCAGGGGAAGATTACAGCGAAAGATTTCAACCGAAGTTTTTTCCAGTGCATGCGAGAAAACTCTTCTGTTGTATTTGATTGTTG
>JAZKAZ010000089.1:0-4393 GCA_040388845.1 Chlamydiota bacterium
GATTTCATGGCCGGGGACGAGAGGATAAATGGAGCGTTTCCAGTCATCGTCGATGAGATGGATATCGCTGTGGCATAGGCCGCAGTGAGAGATTTTGATGAGCACCTCATCCGGCAAGAGCGGTGCAGGTTCATAGCTGAACGGCTGCAGGGCTTCTCCCGGGGCAAACGCGGCATAGGCATGAATTTTCATAGGGTTGATTTTGCCACATCTTTATAAAAAAAGAAAGCATCTGAAACTTAAAGAGGGCTCAAAAACTCACGAACAAATGGATTTCCCGCAGATAGAAATTCGATTGCATCTTCTCGAGTAGGCACTCCGTTGTCATTGGATGGATTTCTTATGAGCTCTTCTATTGTTTCAACGGAACCATACATCTGAACTTTCATTTTCAGAAAACTCTCATTGAGCGTAGCTTTTGTGAGAATTAAATTTTTGAGAGTGCTTAGAGAAAGTTCTCCCAATCCGCTATTCTGATGCAAATTTAGAATTTCATTCTTAAATTCTCGGCTCCTTTTAGCAGTCTGCAAAGGGAATTGTTTCAGATGCTCTAGATACCGATATTTGATGTTCTTTATTTGCTGAATAAGAGAAGTTATATTTTCAGCTGTCAGCCCCTTGAGATTTGTTTGGGCATTCCACTCGATTTGGAGAATTCGAGGGTCGAGAAAATCGGAGATTTTTCTGTCCCTTCTGGACCAAGATTCGAGGTGTCCGTTTAAACGGACCGCGAATTTTTCGCTATTGGCAAATCCCTCGTCTTCTGTGATTTCCATAAAATCGCAAAGGATTGGAGGCCCGTTTGGAGTAAGAGATCTAAAATTTGTATCTTTGTACCCTTTTTTGCTCGTTCCATGATGCGCATCTGCCGGGATATCGTAAATATAACAAGTTTCTAAAAATTGACGGACGGGGATGAGTTTTTCTTTTCTGTCTGTGAGATAAGGGTGAGCGATTTTAGGGACTGCGAGGTACCCATCGATCATCATAGTTTCGATATTTAATAAGGGAACTGTTGGAAGGCCAGCTAATTGAAGCTCTAGATAATTTTCATATTGTTGTTTGAGCATTTCGCGGATATGGTTTATTCTCTGGTACTGCTCTTTTTGGTAGACGCGGAGGAGAATCTGATTATTTGAATAATTTGGAATTAGAGGGAAGCTGCCTTCCACGTCATACATTTGGGAATGATCTCCTGAAGCGCCGAGAATTGGAGATGTCGCGTAAATGCAATGGGGTCCTAAGATCAACCCTTTTTTGAGAATTTTCATTGCGTTATTTATAAATTTAGAGATGGGATCGTTCGGGTCAGAATGGTTCTCTGCTCTTTGGATTGAGGTTCTCTTTAATGCCGGAGGGCGGTTATTTTGATAATTATCGAAAAGATCTTTATTTTTTCTCGGGCTGGATTTTTCTTCCGCATCCAGGTTGTGGGGCATTAAAAAAGATAAAAATGTGCTAGATACGGCCTCTTTTGTTTTTTTCTGGGAGGGCGATGAAAGAAGATTTTGCTGCCCATGTAGGGGTTTAGATCCTGAACTCTCCGGGGAATGTGGAGAAGAAAGAGAAGCGAAAAGTTCTGCCACCCGTGCGCGGTTTCCAGGAGAGTCCAAAGAAGCGGGACATTGCATGCCGCTTTTTGGAATCTGTTTTTCCGGGGTGCGTGGGGAGTTGCCTGCATTAAACATTAGGGTTCGGTTAACACAACTCACAGAAACTCCAATTAAATTTAATAGAGAATAAAACGGAGTTTGTTTGTTTGCAATTAATAAAAAATTATTTGCATTAAAAAAATGTAGAGGAGGGATCAACATCGATTTTTAAACTCACAGAATTCAGATTGGACTTTAATTCTGCAAGATAGGGTCCGATCGAAAAAACTTTTGCGGTTTTCACCAAAAATTGGAACCGATATTGATCTTTGATTTTTGGATGGCCGGAAGGAACCACGGGGAGCAATTGGGAGACGTTCCCGAGTCTATTCGTCAGGTGATTGTGAGCTAGCTGAGCCTCTTTGAGAACGTCTTCGGATACAGCCCCGGAAAAGAGGACTTTAATGAGATGGCAAAAGGGGGGATATCCAAAAAGGTGTCTCTCTTCGATTGCGGCCTTGTAAAATGAGGGGTAATCTTGGCCCTTTGCCAATAGGATGGTAGGATGGGTAGGGAGAAATGTTTGGATGATCACCTCTCCTGCAAGCTCCGATCTACCCGATCTACCAGCTACCTGCGTGAGCAATTGAAAGACTTGTTCTGACGCGCGGAAATCGGGAATATTTAAAGAGGCATCCGCATTCAAGACGCCCACCAAAGTAACCGATGGAAAATGAAACCCTTTGGCAATCATTTGGGTGCCGATTAAGACATCGGCTTTATGGGCGCGAAATTGCTTAAAGAGGTCTTCATGGCTATGTTTTTTCTGCGTTGTATCTCGGTCCATTCTCAGAGTCCGAATGGAGGGAAAAATCGCATGGAGCGTCCTTTCGACATGTTCGGTTCCAAATCCTTTGAATTCCAAAGATCCGGGAGATTGACAAAGAGGGCACTCGCGTGGAGGGATTTTTTTGAAATCGCAGAGATGGCATTGGAGATGGTTGGATTCCCGGTGGAAAGTGAGGGAGAGGTCGCAATGGGGACATTTGACGATATGGCCGCATCCTTTGCACATTTGCATTCGGTTATAGCCGCGCCGGTTTAAAAAAAGGAGCGTCTGCTCCCCCGCATGGATGCGCTCTTTAAGGGCGTCTAAGAGTTCCCCAGAAAAATGGGTGAAGCCGCCGGCGATGTCGAATGCTTTTTTCATGTCGACAATTTTTACAGAAGGGAGACTCGCGCTTCCAGCTCGCGTTCCCAAGGTATGCAAACGATATTTGCCAATTTCTGCATTGTAGCTCGATTCAATGGAGGGAGTGGCGCTTCCCAAAAGGACCGGGCAGTTTTCCAGATGGGCCCGCATCACGGCCACATCGCGTCCTTGGTAGCAGGGGGACTCGTCGCTTTGTTTGTAAGAGCTGTCGTGTTCTTCATCGACGATGATCAATCCTAAATTTTGCATGGGGCTGAAAATGGCAGATCTTGCGCCGATCAGAATTTTCGCATGCCCTTTGCGCAAATTTTCCCAGGCGGTGCTTCTTTCGCCGAGGGATCGTCGATGGTGTAGAATGGCAATTTTCTCCGCAAAGCGGGCGCGAAAACGCTCGATGGTCTGGGAGGTAAGCGAGATTTCAGGCACGAGCATGATGGCGCTTTTATTTTGAGAAAGGGCTGTTTGGATTGCCTGCATATAGATTTCGGTTTTGCCGCTGCCGGTGATTCCGTAGATGAGGTGGGCTGAAAATTTGTTTTCATCGAGCGCCTGTTTGATGACGTCTACGCTGGATGTTTGTTCGAGATTGAGTTTTTTGGGGAGAGTTGGGAAAAACTCCTCATCTGTTAGCAAGTCACTATCGGGGAGAATTTTTTCCGCTGTGATCCATTTTTTTCGGATCAGACTATCTACAGCGCTTCGGGAAATTTGCGGATCTTTTAAGAGCAACTGAAGAAAAAGACCTTTATTTGCATTCAGCAAAGCTGCAAGCACTTCTGCTTGGACTGCCTGTTTTGTTCTCAGTTCCTCCACTGCGCGGAGCGTCTCAGAGTGGCTTTTTGCCAATTTGAGGAAAATCTGCGAGCGCTCTTTCACATTCTTGCGAAAAAATGGAGGGAGAAAGCAGCGGAGCACTTTTTGTAAGGGGGTGCAATAGTAACGGGACATCCATTGAGCCAGTTTCCAAAGCGGCTCTGAAAGCTCTGCTTCGGTGGATAAAAGTCGGGAGATGTCTTTCACTTGGGCAATCTTCGAATGTTCTTTCACCGCGGAAATTGTCCCTGGTTTTAGCCCGGCTCTTAGCGGAACCTCCACTCGCATACCTACTTCCACAAGAGATTGCATTTGCATCGGCACTGCGTAATCGAGCGCTTTTGCAAGGTTCTGATCGAGGAGGACTTCTACGAAGAAATTTTTTGACATAAAGCCTTCCAAAGAGAGCGCTTGAGGAGCGGATCTTTGAGGTAGAGAGAAAGATCGGGCAATAGAAAGACGGGCGTAGACCCGAGTTGGCGGGTCCCAGCTGTTGGATTTTCTTTATAGAAGTGCATCAGCCCTTTCATCTGCCAAAGACTATAGTCGCAGACAATGGCGATCTTGAGATCGGGCACGGACAAAAAAGCTTCCCACTGATTTTCTTTTTCAACAGTTTCGGCATGAATGAGCCGGGCAGGTCCAAAACAGACGTCGAGGGCAAGCGCGATTTGTTCAAGAAGAGCCTTTTGTTCGGGAGGCTCTTGGAAAGAAAGGAGGGAAATGGGGGCCGTTTTATTTTTTGTTTTCCAACGGCTCGCAATTTTCCGAGCGA
>JAZKAZ010000090.1:0-1386 GCA_040388845.1 Chlamydiota bacterium
GCCTATATCAGCGATGAAGAAATCAACCAGGTCATCAGTTCCATCTGCCAACAAAGCCCAACCAACTACCTCATCCCCTCTTTCGACTCCTTCCGCTCTCTCGATGCATTTGCAAACGACCGCGATGAGCCCAAAGGAAAAGATCTCCTCTACGACCAAGCCCTCACCATCATCATGGGCTCAAAAAGCGCTTCCACCACCTTCCTGCAGCGCAAACTCAAAATTGGCTACGCAAGAGCCGCCAGTCTCATGGATGAACTAGAAGTCAACGGAGTCATCGGCCCACAAGAGGGAGCCCGCCCGCGCAGAGTCCTCGCATCCCATCCTTCTGGCGATTTATTTGATGACGCAGATGACGCAGGCAGCGAGGATGAGGAATAAGGCAGGGCTTTGCCCCACACCCCACCAAAGGACTCACGTCCTCTGGACTCCTTATGAAATAAAAAAGGTGTCCAGAGGACGTGAGTCCTTTGGTGGGTACAGGGCAAAGCCCTGCTTCTAATAACTTGGGTAATTATGAAACAGCTTTTAGAAAAAGCAGAGACACTCGGAATCCATCAGATCAAACGCCATATTTTTCTTTGCTCAGATACGGTCCAGCCTAAGTGCTGCAACCAAACAGAGGCGGCGGCCTCTTGGGAATATCTCAAAGCGCGTCTCAAAGAGCTTAGCTTGAGTGAATTGGGTGGTATTTTTCGATCGAAAGTCAGTTGCCTTCGCGTCTGCAGACAGGGGCCTATTGCAGTCGTCTATCCGGAGGGAGTTTGGTATCATTCTTGTAGTCCAGCAGTGTTGGAGCGGATCATTCAAGAGCATCTGATTGGAGGCGTACCTGTCCGCGAATATGTTTTTTCACAGATGAATGAGCATTCATGCAAATAAAGAAATTCTATCTTTGGACAAAGCGGGAATTTCTCCACATTTTGCCTGTTTTTATTTTCTTTCTGATCTCCTTTAACATCATTAATATGACAGAAATTTTTCTGTTTAAAAAGGCGGGGATCACTCCTTTTACTTTTCTCCATATTCTCATTGCGGCGGGGTTGATTGCAAAAGTCATTCTCGTCATTGACCACCTGCCATTTACCAATCTTTTTCGAAATAAGCCATTGATCTACAACTCGCTTTGGAAGACTTTGATCTACTGGCTCATTACTTTAGCGGTCCGTTTTTGTATGCTCCTCTTCCCCTTTCTTTTCGAAAGGGAGACTTTCTCAATGGAGTTTCATAATTTTGTCTCCCAAATCAATTGGCGCCTTTTTACCTCGATCCAAACGTGGTATCTGCTCCTCTTTTTTCTATTTGTGACAGTAAGAGAACTAACCGAAGTGATCGGTCCTGCCAAAATGCGCAAGATCTTCTTTGGGTGGTGATCATTTAAAAACA
>JAZKAZ010000090.1:1396-1833 GCA_040388845.1 Chlamydiota bacterium
TCGCTCTTTCAATTTTTCATTACCCCGAGATCAGGAGTTTTTATGACTACGTCAGTGGCACTGCAGACTGCAACAATTCGATACAATCCAGATGGAACCGATTTTCTAGACAAATACCTCGCCTCCCCTAGCAGAGAACTAGGAAGAACGATCAGTTTAATTGTTAAAGGCAATAATATTTATGCGAACAAAAATCTCGGTAAAATGGTGGCATTGGCTGCGAAAAATTTCGGCCTCTACACTCAATTCTCAACCACAACTGTAACGCCTATTAAAGCGAATGCTTCTATTGACGAGCTTTTAGAAGTTGTTCCAAAAAATATTCCAGAGTATTTAGACTTTTCAGCTCATTACTGGCGCCTACAGGCTGAAACAGGATTGAATATTACCGTCCATTTAGCCGAAAAAATATCTGAAAAAAAAAGCTAAATTCATAA
>JAZKAZ010000090.1:1843-2797 GCA_040388845.1 Chlamydiota bacterium
GCCCGTGGTTCCCCCCCCCCCCCATCATTGCTGAGGAACGACGGCCGGCACTGGCCATGATTTTGGGTCGGTCAAAATGTGAATGGTTTCTGGTTTTGGGGCGTACGATCGGGGAATCAGATAAAAGGGGCCTGGAGGCGCAGGGAGCCAGTTGGATTCTTTCTCTTTTCCAGGGCTATCTTTTTGAATATAAATGGTGAAAGAGCCGTCTTTGTTCTTTTTTAGATCGGATGTGTCGCTGCCGAGCATGTAGCGATTGATTGGATTGGGCACGGTGTAATTGTTTTTTGCGTCGTAGAGGGTAAGCGACCAAAAGCCGGGCTCATAGAACGGAATCCCCTCCTTAAAGGTCATCGCATATTTTTTAGCGCCTGTGAGAAGAGCTCCTTCGCTATCCAAAGTATACATCCAATAAACCGACTCATAGGGCGTATTTGCAGTTAAGCCCACTCTGGCAACGATTGCTCGCATTTTATAATCGGTCCCTGAATTTCCGATGGAGGGCGTAGGAATGAAGGCTCCCTGATGCATAGTGCCAAATTGCATATTGCCCAAAATCTGTCCAATTTTCTGGGCAGCCTCTTTCATGGCATCAAGAACCCCTGGTGCTAAATTAGCGCGGTCCCACGGCTTGCCAAGCTCGATTCCGAGCGGTTTAAACATGGGCAGGAGCGCCGAAATCTGATCGGGCGGAGGTGGATTTTCATTCATCGCCACCATCAAAAGCTCCCAGAACTGGAACGGGTCTTTGTAATCCAAGACACTTACAGGAAGATTTGGATTTACAGGTATTGGAGCAGGATAATTGTATTGAGGAGGCGGCTTATTCTCTGTGTATTGAGCAAGGCTTATGCGCTCTAAGATCTTTTTTGCACCGCGAAGATCTATTTTCCCACGATTATAAATATGCACTCTCGGCTGAAGCAAAACCCAAGGCGTTGGGCAATCGATCCG
>JAZKAZ010000090.1:2807-3767 GCA_040388845.1 Chlamydiota bacterium
CGCACCATCCCTGAAGGTGTTTGCCCTTTCCAGCCCGGCCCCACAAGGATAAATTTACCCCCTTTGTAGCCTGTCGCCTTGCCGCCGATATAGGCAAACGCATTGGTCCACATGTCCACAATCTCGATCATGTAGTATCTGCCATTTGAGTCGGGGGCATCCAAGATGATGGGCCCCCCACGAAGGTCCATGAAGCCAAAGCCGTAGATCACATTGACATTGGGCGTTACGTAACCTGCTTTTTCAGAGAGAGCGGGCGTAGAGATATCTTCCATGCGCCAAATGGTGTTGGGGCGGGCAAGAGCGTGCTCTCCAAAAGCGTCATGGTGGCGAAGTGCATACATGGTGACAAGAGGAGCTCCCCATGTAGCTGCCTGAAGAGCCAAAGAATCGTTCCATTCTTTGGAGGCCTCTTTTGGATCCAGGGCAAACGCACTCTTTCCAACCAGTGCGATCAGGACAAAGATCCACGCAGCTCTTCTCATGGGACTGGCTCATCTTTTACTAAAACAGGATCAGGCGCGCCTGAAATAAGAATCCAAACTTTCTCAAAAACGCGGCAAAGAGCGCCATTTGCCACCACATTGCAACAGGTAATGATCGGATCGAGAACGACGTTAAACGCCAAAATGATCGCAATCATCTCGGGATTGAACGAGAGATAGGTTTCATAAATGGGAAGCATAATAAAAATAGCTCCTCCGATGACGGCAGCGGTGGCAAAACGGGCGAGCACAAAAATCAGACTGAAATGGAACCAAGTGAGAAGATCTGGATTTATCCCATAAAAATGGCGGTAGATTAAAAAACATAAAAATGTGTTCGCAATGCAATCTCCAATTTGCTGGATATTGGTAGTGGCTGGAATCACCGCCTTTGCAAATTGAGGATTTCGTAAATTTTTGGCAGCTCCATCGATCGTCCACGGCATCGTGGAGAGACTACAGCCAGAGGTAAAAG
>JAZKAZ010000090.1:3777-11125 GCA_040388845.1 Chlamydiota bacterium
TGCTCCTGCGGAAAATAAATTCTTAAAGACCCTCCAGGCCCCCTTCAACGTTCCATCGCTTGCGAGGAAGAATAAAAAACTCAAGTAGATCCCTAAAAAGAAAAGAAGACTAAGGATCAACATTCCATAGTGGGCAAAAATATGATGGAGCACTTGCGTCTGCTGCATCCGCGCAACAAACCCCAGGACAAAAAAAGGAATGAGCCTGGAAAAAATCTGCGTTAGAATCCACTGAGCGATCTCTTTTCCGCGCTCTACAGCCTCTTTTAAAAAGACCCATCCGCTCATTGTGGCAACACATCCCAGGAGAAGACCAAAAAGAGTTCCTTTATCTGCAGACCACCAACTCGGTTTTATAAAAGGCAACCGCCATAAAACAGAGAAATCCATTTGAAGAGTCGGCAACTGAACGGGCGGCAGATAATCAGCTGCGATCTGTCCTGCGCCAAAAGCAAACCAAACGCTGCTGAGATTCGAAAGCGCCTCAAAAAGAATGAGCGCAGCGATAAAAAGAGGAGCTTTTCGATGAAACGAATAGACCGCATGGGCAATAAAAAACCCAACTGTAAGAGGCAGCATCCAAACCAGAATATCTTTGATGAATACGCTAATTGTATAGAGCCATTGATGGGCAAGAGGCGGAAGCGAGCTTGCGATCAAAAGATAGAACGTGATCATGAGAAGGACTTGGACGCTTCGGTATTTCAATGTGGAAAAAATGCTCTGCATGATAGTCACCTTGACTACAGGTTAGGACGACCGTTTAATTTTTCCCATAGAAAAATTAAAAGATCCGAGAGTATGAATAAATCATGACTCCTCATTCCGGATTTTTATCTCTCTTTGTTTTGGCACTCGTCCATCTCTTTGCCAATCAGGGGAAATTCCTGACCGATTGGCATCGCCGTTTTCTCTCGTTTGCAGCAGGGATTTCGTTTGCCTACGTTTTTGTGGATCTGTTGCCCGCCCTAGAAAAAGGACAGCCCATCTTAAAACGGATATTCGACGATGTCGTCCCCTATCTTGACCGGCACACCTATTTAATCGCTCTTTTAGGCGTTCTTTTCTATTACGGCATCCAAACCAAGTCCCGCGCTCACCCTGAGGGAAACTTCTGGCTTGCCATGAGCGGGTATCTCCTCTTTAATTTCTTTGTAGGAGCCAGTCTTTCAGACAGCAGAAACCCAGAAATTCAGCCTTTGATTCTTTTCACAGTCGCAATGGGGATGCATTATTTTGTCCGCGACCACAATGCAAAGACCTCCCATGCAAATCTCTACAATAGACAGGCCAGATGGGGACTCGTAGCGGCTCTTTTCGCAGGCTTTTTTGTGGGCTCGCTCACGCACATCCCCGATAGTTTAGTCGCCCTTGCCGTCTCCTTTCTTGCAGGTGGCATTCTCCTCAATGCCTTCCAACACGAGCTGCCCAAGCGGGAGCGAGTGGGGTATTTCTACTTTGTTTTAGGCTCGATTCTCTATACGGCTATTTTAATGAGCGTCGGCCGGACTTAAAAACTGCCAAATTTTATTTTTTTTGGAAAATAAATTAGATGAAATGTAACATAGCTGTTTTTGAAAAAAATTGGGAGTTTTTATGGCAGTTTTGGGCACTGGAGTGATTCGATCTTCAAATCATGATTTGTATAACGGATTAGTCACACATCTCACTTCAACTGCCCCTCATATTGCCAAAGAATTGGCTGCAGTGAAGGGAAGAAATTTGATCAGTCCAGATCTGACCAAACGAGTCATCGAGGTTATTTCAAAAGTCCCAAATATAAAATCTCTAAATTTGAATGCGGACCAAAAAAAAATCGTAGTTTCCAATCTCTGGGCTAAATTTCTCGGATCGTCTTTTTTGAAAGCAATTGGCGGAGTTTTTGCAAAATCAAAGCTCTGAATCATAAAGGGCCGAACAAAAGGATTCAGCTTTTTTGGATGACTGCAAAAAATTCCCAGGTTGATCAAAAACTGCGGTATAACCGCCTATTCATTTTCACTAAAAAGCCTACAGCGCCAATCTTTAACCATGGAAGTTTTTTCATCCTGAATATATTTCTTAAAAAAATTGGCTACGTAGTCTGTGCCACAATGAATATCAAATGCCTTGATATCGACATATTCCTGAAGAAGCACAATCTTATATTTTGATTCTCCCAGAGCACCTGGATGAGAAATTTGTCGGGTGGCATGAGCTCTTATGCAACCATCTTCATTTTCTAAAGTTAACGCCATTAGTTTTTTAAAATGTTTCAATAATTCATCTTCACAGTTTTTTTTAGGTAACCATTCAGAAACAACAAAAACATGACCTGACATATTGAGGCTCCTACATAGATGTTTTTCATCATATAAATCAGCATATAAAATTGTAGCTAAATAACTAAATATGAAGATAAAGAATAGCGTTTTTCTCAAGATTTGATCTCTTATTGGGACTGTTATACTCTCGCGCTTTTTTTAAAAAAAGAAATTTTAGATCTCTGAACTCTAAAAGAAAATCGGCTTTGAGCGCTTTTCTTGATATGCAATGGAGATCTCAACGCTCTGCCCTTTCGCCTCACACGCCTCGCGCACAATTTTCAAGGCAAGCTCCGGACAATTGCATTCACTCGAGAGGTGAGCAAGGTGGACATGTTTGAGCTTGGAATTCAAGACAGCGGTGAGCAGTGCTGCAGAATCTTCATTAGAGAGGTGCCCTTGCTTGCCTAAAACGCGCTGTTTATAAATTTG
Source organism: Chlamydiota bacterium (assembly GCA_040388845.1). Lineage (GTDB taxonomy): Bacteria > Chlamydiota > Chlamydiia > Chlamydiales > SM23-39 > JAZKAZ01. Next base: position 6,513 of record JAZKAZ010000090.1, read on the forward strand.
GGGCCGCGGGCAAGCGTGAACCATGGACGGTTGGTGATTTGCCTCCAAATAGAGATAGTCGCAATGCTCCAGATTTTTTCGAACAAGCGATGTTGCATGGCCTAAATCGGTGCAAAATCCAAGCTTCAATTCCCCTATTTGGATCGCAAATGCCACGGGGTCTAATGTGTCGTGAGGAATGCTAAAAGGATGAACGAGAAGATCTCCGAAATGAAACGATTCTCCCGTTGTGAAAATCTTAAAACGGGGACGAACGCCAAGCGCTGCATAAATTCCTTTGGCCGTTTCTGCATTGGTCAAAACTGGGATTTTTAATTTGACTGCGAGCGCCTCTAATCCTTTGATGTGATCTGTATGTTCATGCGTGATTAAAATCGCTTGAATGCTTGCGAGATCTACATCGATTTCCAAAAGACGCTCCCGCACCAAACTCGCACTCATTCCCGCATCAATTAGGACGCGCGTGTTCGCAGTTCCTAAATAAATGCAGTTGCCTTTAGACCCAGATGCAAGAGGACAAAAACCGATCATGATCTGAACATCTTATGAAATATAAAAGTTAATGGCAAAATATTTTTTGCCAATGATTTAAAGTAAACAAATCTACAAAAACAAAATTTTTAACTTTGAAAAATAAATCGATTCATTTAAAGACTAAAATTAAGCACCGAATCAAAAGGCAGGTTGTATGCTTGGAGAAGAAATCATCATCGAGATCGACACAACGCTAGATCAACTCATACGCAACGCCGAAGTCATTCAAAATGTCGATTTGAAAGAGCTTTCCGAAACAGAAATCGAAGGATTTCAAAAAACACAAGAGAGCCTTTTGCAGCATTTATTGCATATGGATCAATTCTTAGAAACAAAAAGCAAAAGTCTCCGCATCCCAGACAAAAGATCGGCCGGATATAAAATCCAAGAAAAACTACTCGCCTTTGAAAAACTCAAATCGGCCTACAGTAAAAATATCAAAGAAACAGCAGTGTTCAGAAAAAATCCCATTTTGTCTAAGAGACGAAGCAAGAAATTTCTGAATATCCGATAGTTTTAATAGCTGACTAACTGACGCAATGCTGCTTCGATATCTTTTTTCTGGGGCAGCACTTCTTCTTCTAGATCTTTGCAGTAGGGAACGGGACAATCTTTGCCTGCGATCCTCTGAATCGGCGCATCGAGAAAAAGAAACGCCTCTTCAGCGGCTCTCGCAGCCACTTCTGCTCCAAAGCCGCAATTGCGGGCAGCTTCGTGCGCAATCAAAAGTTTTCCGGTTTTACGGACTGAATTGAGAATCGTTGGGAAATCGAGAGGATTGATCGTCCGAAGGTCGATCACTTCAATGGAAATCCCCTCTTTTTGAAGCGTATCTGCGGCTTCATTGGCCATGAGGACGGTCATTCCCCACGCCACAATGGTCGCATCGGTGCCTTCCCGGACAATATGGGCTTTTCCTAATGGAAGCAGTTCTTGGGGGCCTGTTTCTGGTCTGGCGCAGAAGAGGCGCTGTCGATAAAGGGCTTTGTGTTCCAAGAAAATGACTGGGTTTGGATCGCGAATGGCAGCTTTGAGCAGCCGTTTGGCATCTGCTGCATTGCTGGGAATCACGACTTTAAGTCCGGGGCAATGGCTAAGGTAAGCCTCAATACTTTGCGAATGATAAGGGCCGCCTTGGATATAGCCGCCGTAAGGCATCCGGATGACGACAGGGCAATTCCACTGGCCATTGGATCGGTAATGGAAACTTGCCAGTTCATTGAAAAGCTGGTTCATTCCCGTCCAGGAATAATCAGCAAATTGAATTTCAGCAACCGGTTTATGAAAGCCGTCGAGAGAAAGACCTAAGGCAAGCGCAACGATTGTCGATTCGGCAAGGGGCGTATTGAAACAGCGCTCTTCTCCAAAACGGTCGGTCAAAGTGCGGGTGATGCCAAAGACTCCCCCTTTTCCTCGAGCTACATCTTGGCCAAAAATGACAACGCCAGGATCTAGTTCCATTTCTTCGCCAAGGGCATGGTTCAGGGCGTCCATGATCACAATCGACTCTCCGGGATCGGAACTGGTGGAGGGTGGTGTTTCATAATCTTTAAAGACTTGATCTGCAGCTGCAGATCTTTTCGGAAATGGGATTTGATCGGCAAACGCTGCCGCCTGTTCGATCCGGTCGAACTGCACCTTCCGGAAATCTGCAAGTTCTGCATCGGTCAAAAACTCTTCTTTCACAAGCCAGTTTTCGAGACGAAGGAGCGGATCTCTAGTTTTTTCTTCTGCCAAAGTCTCATCGTCTTTGTACTTTTTGGGATCGTCGCTGCTGCTGTGGGGACCGATCCGGGGCACTTTTGCGACCACAAGGGAAGGACCCTTGCCAGATCTCGCTTTGTGGACTGCTTTTGAAAGAGTATCTGTTGTCTCTACATAATCGCATCCGTCGATCTCGAAGACGGCAAGACCTTCATACCCACGGGCCATTTTGGCAATCGTGCCGCCGGCAGTCTGCTCTTCAATGGGGACGGAAATAGCCCAGCCATTGTCTTGAATGACAAAGACGATCGGCAAATTGTGGAGGCAGGAAAAATTGAGCGCTTCGTGGAAATCGCCCTGCGAGGTGGATCCATCGCCACCCGAGACGTAGACCACTTCTTGCGCTTTGCGTAACGACACGGATTTGGCGGCGCCCACTGCTTGCAAAAACTGGGAGCCGACGCAGCTGGATTGACATGGAATGCGCAAGTCTTTTTGGGAAAAATGCTCAGGCATCATCCGCCCGCCGGAATGGTTGGGGATTTCGCGCGCTAAAAAGGAGGCAAAAAGATCTTCGAGCGTACATCCCAACCCGATCGCAAAGGCCCGGTCGCGGTAGTAAGGGAATCCCCAGTCAGTGCCGGGAATGAGAGAGAGGGCTGAAATCGCGCCGATCATCTCGTGTCCCGAGACTGGCAGATGAAAGGTGGCTCCCTTGTTCTGCCGAACAAGCTTGCTCATCTTATCATCTGCGATGCGCGTCTGCAGCATCACTTCGAGTGTTTTGAGAGCTTTTTCACGGTTTAAAGAGGATGCATGCGCAATTAGATCATCCAGCAAGCCCAGTTCATTTTGTCTCATTTAAGACGCCCTATAATTTAAAATTTAAATTTAAGACAGTATTATACCCGATCTAAAGAGGCTTGTCTAGTTTGAGAAATTTAAGTACTTACTTATCTTTTTTTGATTTAATTTGGGTGACTTTCTTAATTGCGAACCGGCGCCGTTTCTGCCCCATAAATTCTTCTGCCTGGTCGTCTTTCTTCGGACGCCCTCTTTTCTTAGGCAGAATGCCTCCAATGGCAGATTCTACTTTAGGCGATTTTTCTTCATGGATATGTTCGACGACTTTCGTATCAGCAAATTTGGGCTTGAGGAAGGGTTGAAATGGTTTCTTCCCCTTGTCGATTCCAAATAATTTTTCAGAACCTGCGAGGCGATCAGACAGGTGCCGGAGCGTCTCAAGCCTTTGCGAAAGCGCTTCCAGCTTCTCGTCGACCCGGAGGCGAGGACTGCCCCTGAGAGATGCGAGGAGATGCTCTTCGGTCTCAAATTTAGCTGAAAATGTAACCGATGAGGCCGAAGTGATGTCGGGAATATAGAGGAAATGACGGCATGCTAAAGGAACTTGGGTGTAGATATCGCCCGTGATCTGCGGCTCCAGCTCTACTTTCACAACCTGTTTCGGAGGACGTCCTCTTTTGGGACGAGGATTCAAGGCCTCATTTGAATAATAGGTGCGCGCCTTGGCTAAAAGGACCTCTCTTCCCTGCGTAATATCCTTGGAGACCTTCGTCTCGAAAAGGGAGCGTTTGATCTTTTCCACAACGCTTTTAGGGAGCTCTAGATCTTCCTCAAAAACAAACTGGATATTGAATTGGCGGAGCCATTCAATGATCCGGATCCGAGAGCGCTCTTGGTAATATTGCTGCCATTTTTCCAATTCGGTCAGGTGGTCATAGATAAACTCGAGGAAATTCTCTCTGGATTCCTTCGCAGAAATCAGATCGAGAAGCTTTTCCTTGGTATCGATATCATAGACTTTTTCATGAACAAACCCCTCCATGAATTTTTTTACTTCATAGAACGTCATTTTAGGGAGCAGACAATATCTGCCGGGATGATCAGCAAATTCTTTTTCGACCGCCTCCAGCTCTTCGATCCCCTTATCGAGGTCTACAAAGAGGAGAAATCCCTCTACTTTGTCGAGGTAAAAGTCCCTTTCGTCATCCGATTTAGCAAAGGCGTCCATGAGCCTGTGATAGCGGAGGATGAGGGGGGTTTTCGCAACGGGATAGGATTTCATGCTGGAGTCCAACGGTCTTTAATTTCGTACATCGTAGCAAAGGTAAAACATCTATATCAAGGGATTTCAACAAAAGACCCGGGCAGGATTGGGGGATGATTCGTTATTGAATGGGCCCGTGCGCTTTGCGGCAAGGTTCCCGAATCATCTCATGGGCTTTTATTATATCATCTTCAGTTAGAAGATTTTTGGTTGTTTTTATAAATCGCTTGCCAAATGCCGTTGAGAGTCCGCTGTCCACATCGTCCAGAATCGCAAAACCCTCGACATTCGGGTGCTTGATTAACCA
>JAZKAZ010000090.1:11135-21726 GCA_040388845.1 Chlamydiota bacterium
CCAAGATTGAATCTGAGCCGCGCGCCACTCGAAACGAGGGTTCAGCAATTCGGCCTCTTCCCTAGAAATCCGATCGGGAGTTTTATCGATAATATACTTTGAAAATGCATATTTCGAAAAAATTTCTCTCAGCTGGACCGTTGACTTCCCTTCTCTCCAGTTGGAAGAGAGAACAATTCCGAGGCCCTCGTTTTTTTGAATTAATTTTTCAAAATTTGATACGGCATTTGGATCAAATAAGTGAGTAGCTGCTGTGTCATAATGGAAGGAATAATGGAATTTAACGTCGGCAAATAATTGAGCTACTACTTTTTGAACCGATCCATCTTGACGGTTGTGATGTAAAACTCCATCTATATCTAAAAACACCACCAAAACTGGTTTTGAAGAAGCGCTTGCGGAAAAAACATTGCGGACTTTCTGCCCCAATTCAGCATTGTAAGCCACTTCCTCTAACGACTGGTGACACGAAAGATTTTCATTTAAATATTCCATTACCAACGTCGCTGCTTGAATGGGATGATATATCAGATTAATCATACAATCTATTTTCATTTATTAAATTTGCCGCTATTTTAACATATCTATACTTTTCTAAAACTAAAAAAATTAGGTTTCAAAAGGACGAAAGTCCTTTTACGGAGCTCGAGGCAGAGCCTCGATTGGCAGCTCGCACAACTCCTTTGTCATTGATTGCTAAAAAGTCAAAATCCCTTTAAAATCCCCAGTATTCCGACTCCATACAAGGCGCCCCTATGCTTGATTTGAAAGAACTCCGCAGAGACCCCGCATATTTCGAAGCGAAACTGAAAACCAAGGCGCCCGATGCCTCGCTCATGCCTCTTTTGGCGCTCGATGAGCGTCTCCGCGCTTTAAAAACAGAGGTGGAAGAGTGGAAGTCCAAACGCAATCACTTCTCCAAAGAAATTGGACAAAAAAAACAGAAGGGCGAAGACACGGCATCTCTCATGGCGGAGATGACAGGTCTTGGCGATCGAATTTCGCTTGGGGACAAAGAAGCTGCTCAAATTGAAGAGGCGCTCCGACACGCTCTCGCGGTCCTCCCCAATTTCCCTCTCGATGAGATTCCTATCTCTCCCAGTCCGAAAGACAATGTTTGCATCAAAGAGTTTGGTGAAAAAAGAACCTTTTCCTTTCCGTTTAAAAATCATGTAGAGCTGAATGAAAAGCTCCATTTATTTGACTTTGCGAGAGGCGCTAAAATCGCAGGCTCTGGCTGGCCTCTCTACACGGGGCTGGGCGCCAGGTTAGAGTGGGCACTCATCAATTACATGCTCGACACGCATCGAAAAAATGGATTCATGCAGGTGATCCCTCCCCTATTGGTGCGCCCCGAGATCATGTTTGGCTCCGGCCAGCTGCCTAAGTTTGAGAGCCAGCTTTTCAAGATCAAGGACGAGGATTATAACCTTTACCTCATTCCGACCTCTGAGGTGCCTATCAATGGGATGCATGCTGATGAGATTCTGGAGGCAGAGCATCTTCCCCTCAAGTACACTGCCTATACGCCCTGTTTTCGAAGAGAGGCTGGCGCTGCCGGATCTCAAGAGCGAGGACTCATCCGCACCCATCAATTCAATAAGGTGGAACTCTTTTGCATTGCAAAACCGGAAGAGAGCGCCTCCGTTTATGAGGAGATGCTGAAAAGTGCAGAAGAAGTGCTGCAAGGGCTCGACCTTCACTACCGCAATATGCTGCTCACGACAGGCGATATGTCATTTGCTGCGGCAAAGACAATTGATATCGAAGTATGGCTTCCTGGACAAAACCGCTACTATGAAGTGTCATCTGTTTCCAACTGCACCGATTTCCAATCGCGCAGATCGCAGACCCGCTTCCGACATAAAAATGAAAAACCCCAATTTGTCCATACATTGAACGGATCCGGCCTTGCCACTTCAAGGCTGATGGTTGCCCTTCTAGAAAATAATCAACAAGAAGACGGTTCTATCCTTGTACCAAAAGTGCTGCACAAGTATTTAGAAGAAGAGATTGTTCGAATTAAACCAAAATAGAGTTAAGCTTGGAAGATTTTGTTCGATTTTTGGATGATTCTCCGACCGTGTACCATGCGGCAGAGATCATTGTTCAGCGGCTTGCGAAAGCGGGATTTACCCCTCTCAAAGAGGGAGAAAAATGGAAACTAACGCCGGGCAAAGGATATTTTGTCCTGCGGGAAGATTCTCTTGTCGCAGCTTTCCGCCTTCCCACTGCCTCTCCAAGAGGGATGACGCTTCTGGCCTCCCACATCGATAGCCCGGGTCTCAAACTAAGACCTCATCCCGATTTAACAACACATGGAATCGGTCAATTGGGAACCGAAATTTATGGAGCTCCCATTCTCCACACTTGGCTCGACCGGGACCTTGTGGCAGCAGGACGTCTCACGCTCCAAAATGCCAAAGGACATATTCATTCGAAGATCGTTTATTTAGATGAATGCCCCATGATCATTCCACAGCTTGCGCTCCACCTTGACAGGCCAAATCCGGAAAAAGGGTTCCAAGTGAAACCCCAAGAGCATCTAAAACCTATTTTTTCACTCAATGCCAAAGAAAAGCACTTTGAAGAATGGCTTCTGCACCGCTTTCCCGATCTTTTAAGCTGCGATCTCTTTTTAGTCCCTTTGGAAAAAGCCTCCTTTTTAGGAATCGATAAGGAATTGATCGCAGCTTCCCGCCTCGACAACCTTACCTCTGCCTACGCTTGCCTCTACGCACTTCTCCATGCGGAACCGAGCAAAGAGACTCTTCAAATGGCCGTCTTTTGGAATCATGAGGAAATTGGCTCCAGGACCTATGTAGGGGCCGATTCTTCTTTTATCGATGGACTTCTCGAAAGGATCTCTATTTCCTTGAAACTGGATCGCGAAGATCATTACCTACTCAAAAGCCAATCGCATTGCCTCTCGGTTGATTTAGCCCACGGGTTCCATCCGAGCTACGCCGATAAGTACGATGTGGGAAACTCCGCCTCCCTCGGAAAAGGGGTAGTCTTAAAATTCAACGCCAATCAAAAGTATGCGACCAGCAGTGCGGGCGCAGCAAAAATTGTAAGTCTGGCAAAAAAACAAAAAATCCCTCTGCAAAAATTTGCCTCTAGATCCGATATTCCTTCGGGCAGCACAGTCGGCTCTATTATGGCAGCCGCTTTAAATATCCCAACGGTTGACTTAGGGATTGCAGGTTTTGCCATGCACTCGATTCGAGAAGTCATTTCTGTTCAAGACGAAATGAAACTTTGCCATCTTTTAAAAGCTGCACTCGTTGAGCCAATGCTTTTTCTCGAGGAATCATGAAATCGGACGGCGCCCCTCATTTCAAAGGGAAAGCTGCGATTCAACACGTGATTGACGCTCGTCTTAAGGGAAAAGCCGCCTCTGCTGAAATTCATGGGACTGAGCTACCTGGCCACTATAGCGCAGCTGCCGATGCTGCCAAAGAAACAGCGCTCATTCTTTTGGTTTTATGGGCCGTTTTCAGCGAGATCCATTTTTCTCCCTTTCCGATGCATTTGATTCTGATCGTCTTTACGAGCGGCTGGCTTGTTTGGAAAGTGGGCCGGAGCGCAATTTTAGGATGGGCCCGCCTTGAAAGGCTCCACCGCGTGATCGAAGAGGAGCGTTTTGAAATTGAGCATCATAGACCGCAAGAAAAAGAAGAACTCATCGCCCTCTATGCTGCGAAAGGTTTTTCGGGAAAACTGCTAGATGAGGTAATCGATGTCCTCATGGCCGATGACAACCGGCTTTTGCAAATCATGCTGGAAGAAGAGCTCGGTCTGAAGTTAGAATCTTATGAGCATCCCTTGAAACAGGCAGCTGGAGCTTTTGTGGGGGTGGTGGGCGCTGCGCTCATTCTATCATTTGGTCTCTTTGCACTTCCGAATTGGGGAGCAGCTCTTTGCGCAAGCTTAGTCATCGCTTTATCGGCAGGGACAACTGCCCAACTGGAAAAAAATCGCCCCCTTCCCTCGATCATTTGGAATCTCGCAGTGGCAGCTCTTGCCGCGGGATTGAGCTTTTTTATCTCTCAGCTGATCTTCACCCAATGAAAACGAGCCCTTATCTATTCGATGAATTTTTTGCATCTGGCAGAGAAGAGAGCATCAGCCCCTTTCTCACCCCCCGCTCGCGCAGCTGGGGCAAAAATCTCTCGCTGAAGAGCGCAGCTTCTGCCGCTTTTTTTTTAGCGCTTGCCTTTGGTTTTTCGTGGGTCAATCTCCCCCTCTCTTATCTCTTTCTTTCCCTGGTCTACTTTCTATCGGGCATCCCTGCCCTGATTGCTTCGATTGAAGATCTGAAAAATCTCGAGATCAATATCGATGTATTGATGACCTTGGCTGCATTTGTTGCGGTTTCAATCGACAGCGGCCTAGAAGGGGCTCTCCTACTTGTCCTTTTTGAACTCTCTCATGGAATGGAAGACACCGTTTCCAGAAAAGCGCATAGCGCGCTCCACAATTTAAACAACATCGCCCCTAAATTTGCCTACATCGTTGCAGAAGATGGCACTCTTTTTGAAAAATCGGTGCGAGAAATTGAGATCGGCAACAAACTGCTCGTAAAAAATGGAGAAATCGTCCCTCTTGACGGCAAAGTCCTCGTCGGTGCCTCCTCTGTCAATCTCGTCCACCTCACAGGGGAAAGTCTTCCCATTCCAAAAACCGTCGGCGATTCCATTCCTGCAGGCGCGCGTAACCTCGAATCGGCTTTAGTGATCCAAGTAGACCGGATCAGCTCGGACTCGACGCTTGCCCGGATCATCCAACTCATCAAAGAGGCAGAAACTGCCAAACCCCGTCTGCAAAGATGGCTCGATCAATTTGGTAAAAAATACGCGGGCACAATCATCTTCCTCACCTTTCTTTTCGCCTTGGGCCTACCTTTATTCTTTGCGATGGGATATTTCGGAAGAGAGGGCTCCATCTACCGGGCGCTGGCATTTTTAATTGCTGCCTCCCCTTGCGCGCTCATCATCGCAACGCCGACTGCTTACTTAAGCGCAATCAGCGCTGCCGCCAGAAGAGGCATCCTGCTCAAAGGGGGCATAACCCTGGATGCTTTGGCCAGCTGCTCAGTGATTGCCTTTGATAAAACCGGTACGCTCACAACAGGCGAGCTTCAGTGTACTTCCATAGAGCCTTTAAACGGAGGGACAATTGTTTCTGCAGACGAGGCGCTAAAGATTGCTTTTGGGCTGGAAAGACAGGTCGTCCACCCCATCGCAACTGCGATCTGTAAACTCGCTGTTTCAAAGAAATTAGAGCCCTCATTGATTGCGGATTTCCGCGCAATTCCTGGCTTCGGCCTAGAAGGGACAGTAAATGGAATTCCCGTTGCCATCGGCCTTCCTGAACACATCGGCTCCAAACTCTCGAAGGCAGCTTCCCTCCAGATCAAAAATTGGAGCCAAAATGAACAAGGGGCAATCCTTGCCGTCCTCTCCATCGGCGAGGCGGTCTTTCTCTTCCGTTTTGCCGATCAGGTCCGCATGGAGACTGCCGAGCTCATCCACAAATTAAAAACCGTCAACAGCCTCACCCCAGTCATGCTCACCGGCGACAATGTTCAAAATGCTCTCATGGTGGGAAAATTTTTAGGGATCCAAGAAGTCTTTGCCAATTTACGCCCCGAAGACAAACTCAACAAGGTCGCAGAACTGTCCGAAAAAAAAGGGCTTGCCATGGTGGGCGATGGGATCAATGACGCCCCAGCGCTTGCCAGAGCAACAGTGGGCATCTCGATGGGACGGATCGGCAGCGCTGTTGCCGTCGATGCCTCGGATGTCATTTTACTCAACGACGACTTGCATCTTTTGAGCTGGCTTTTCAAAAGATCGAGACAGACCATGCGGATCGTCAAAGAAAATCTCACCCTGGCCCTTGGCGTCATTTGCCTCGTCACAACACCTGCGCTCCTAGGATGGGTCCCCCTTTGGATGGCAGTCATTCTTCATGAAGGAGGCACTGTGCTTGTCGGCTTGAATAGCTTGCGCCTCTTGCGCAAGGGGGATTAAGGAAACAATGGGGCTTTGCCCCAGACCCCACCAAAGGACTAAAGTCCTCTGGACTCCTGTTTTTTTTATAATAATATTAAGGAGTCTAGAGGACTTTAGTCCTTTGGTGGGGTTTGGGCAAAGCCCAATTTCTAGATTTCAACAACGAGGGCGCTTACGTTATCCCTTGTATCGTTCACTAAGCTTGCCCAGACTAAGCTTTCAGCGATCTGCTGAGGAGTTGTATTTGGATTTTTTTCGAGTTCTTCTGTAGCCACCCGGCAGACGTCGGTTGTAGAAGAGACATCGATCACTCCATCGCAGGTCATAATCAGGTAACTATTCGGCTGAATATCTTTTTTATCTATTTTGACGATTTTTGGACGGGCAGACACGCTAAAATAGGCGTTATTGGCTCCGATATATCCTCGATCATTGAAAGAGCGAGCGACTGCTAAGCGCCCATCGACCCTACGGCCGAGGACAAATCCCCCTCTTTTTTCAATCGATTTTAAAAATTTTGGATCGTCAGGTTTCTGATCTTGACTCAGCTGCACGGGGACTCTGCCGTTGAGAAGCATTGTGCGGGAATCTCCGACATTCGGAACCCAAAGACTTCCATTGATATCCAAAACAATTGTGGCGGTGGAGCCGCTGCCTCCCAGCTGCGGGTTCACTTTTGCTACAGCATCTAGACGTACGCATGCGGCTTTCATAGCATTCCAAATGCCAACGTCAGTCAATTCTATGGGGTTCATTTCTTTGAGCGCATCTTCGATATATTTCCGCAGATTCGCTTTTAGAAATTGAGCCGTTTGCGAGCCGCCATGCCCATCAAAAACGCCGTAAAGTTTATAGGGGTATTCCTTCCAGGAGGCGCTTGTGGGATTGATCACAATCACCCCTTCAACTATGAGATGCTCATCCTCCATGGTATTACGCCATCCTGTGCCAATCGAAGAGGCGACGCCGACTAACCCATCTAGATAGTAGTTTGAATCTACGTCGTATTGTGCTGGGCGCTGCAAGGGGGCTTGGAACCTAGGATTTTGCGCCTCATTTGCCATTTGCTGAGCTGCGGCTAGCTGCTCTTTGCCTAGTTTCTGCTGCACGAGGAGAGGATCGGGAATAAGCCTATATTCTCGCGGGTGAACTTTATAGTGGTTGAGATTTAGGATCTGATTTCCAATGTTAGCAGCTAAGACAACTGGCGCTTCAATCAGAGGAGGGACAACTGGAAGCGGAGCTGGCGCTAACTGAATGGCCGAGGGAGCGTTCGCCGCTGGGGGGACGGGATTCAGAACTACTACCTTCTTCTTTGTAAAATAGGCAACTGTATCGACGACGCCATTTCTTACGGCAATCAGTCCATTCAAAATGAGGATTCCCCCGTTTTTTAAAATTTCAGAAAGGGCAATCAAAATCAGAGGGACAACGCGAATAATTTTTTGAATCATGGCGATGCCACAATTTGTCGAATACTTCCCGCTACTTGCATAGTTTCGGGTCCAATCCATATTCATTTTTAGATAAGGAACATTTACTGCCTGATTCGACTGAGTTCCTAAGAGTAGAGCGGGGGTTTCCATGAAATGACTCCCAATTTATTTTTGGCGCTATTTTAGGTTAATTTTTTATTAAGAACAAGGAAAAATAAAGCTTTACGCATATGAATTCTTATGAAAAAATTCGGCCCTCAAATTTATTTTCAACTCAAGGACTTAAAATGACCACCCTCACCTCCTCACTTTCTGATTGGCAACTCTTAGGTAAAAATTGCACCCTCCATTTGAAGGACTACCCATTCAATGTAAGGAATCAGACGTCCCTTTCATTGCAGGTTAAAATTCAAAAGGTAAAAGAGGCCTCCAAAGAAAATTTTTGGGAAATCTGGGCAAAAGATGGCAAAATGGAACAGTCTGTAACAATTCCTGACAATTGCGAGCGCGTTACAATAAGTAAAAGTCTTTTTTCTAAAGACCGCTCGTTTGAAATAGAGATCGAAGTTCCTAAGTTCTACAGCTCACTTCATATGGAACTCTGGGTCACTGATTACGATTATCCTCCAGGCAGCTTTGACTACTAAACTGATTTGTCTCTTTTCTTTTAAAAAAAGCGGCGAGAGGGTAGAAGGGGGAAATGCAGGAACCTAAATACCCCCCTTTGTCTCCAGAAGCTTTGAAAGAGACAATTGAGACAGAGTCTGAGAAGTTTGAGAGAACCTATCGGTGGCTTGAAAAACACATGCCGTCCCGTTTTCTTGATGAGATGGACTTTGAGTCCAGAGTCCTGATTGCCCGTAACCTGTTGAATTTCTCGCTGCAAGATCATTTTACACCGATCCATTTTAAGCATAAAATGATCGTCCTTTGCAATGATGCCCCCAATGCGGATCTAAAAATTCTTAAAAATTATAGTTCTTTCGCCATCCGCTATTACAGATCTTTTGTATCGAATGAGCCGCCGCCTGGGGAAAAGAAGGCTCTCTTGCGGATTACGGTCCTTTATTTCCACACCTCTTCGGTGGATGAAAAGATCCCCGCAGAGAGAAAAAAAGAACTGTTCAGTTTGGTTGAAAAGCGAAATCCCGAAATGAGGCAAGAAGAGTTTGAAACTCTTTTGCATGGCCTCACTCCCCGCTTTGTCAGGTCTATGACAAATGAGCGGCTTCTCATGATTTTGGATGTTTTTTCCCGGGCCAAGAAAAGCGATCTCTTTCAATATGAAATCAGGCGCAATGAAGATTGGAAAAAGACTGAGGCCCCCTCGCTTCAATTGGTCATCGCATGGCGCAACGCTCCGAGAGCAGGATTCCTTTACCGCCTCTCTGAAATCACTCACTCCCACCATCTCGCTTTGCAAAGATTGGTCGCCACCTACATCGATCTGGAAAACTCCGAGAGTATTGCTCTTCTTTCCTTGGGACTTCACGGCCTCAAAGGAAAGGCTGCCTGGGATGAGGCCGATTTGGAAGATTTCTTGCGCGAAGTTGCCCTTCTAAAATATTTCGAGACCGATGATCAGGTGCAGTCTATTTTTGTAAAACCTGGTCTGGTAAGCGGGAATGTGGGCCATCTCATCCGCAATTTTACAAGCTTTGTCCACCAGATGCTCGTCTACGCAGATCCCAATCTCTATTCCTATGAAAATGTAAATGAAGGCCTTTGCCGCCATCCCGAATTGACAACGATGCTCACGCAGGCCTTTGCTGCAAAATTTCACCCTGAAAAAGTGGATTTGAAGTTGTATAAGGAGCTGGAAGGGCAATTCTTAAATCTGGTCGAGCAATTAGACACAGGTCAAACATTCAATGATCTGCGGCGCAAAAATATTTTAAGGCAAGCGCTCTCTTTTGTGAATCACACATTGAAAACAAACTTTTATCTAAAGAATAAGAGCGCCTTCTCCTTCCGTCTCGACCCGAAATATCTCGACTCTGTTCCCTTCGAGCGAATGGATAAATTTCCTGAGCTTCCGTACGGGATTTTCTTCGTTCGAGGAATGCATTTCATCGGTTTCAATATTCGATTCAAAGATCTGGCAAGGGGCGGCGTCCGAACTGTGATCCCTGAGCGGATGGAGCAGTATCTCTATGAAAGAAATAACATCTTTTCGGAAGGCTACAATCTCGCCTTGACCCAGCAGAAAAAAAATAAAGACATCCCAGAGGGGGGGGCAAAGACTGCTATTTTGCTAGAGCCCTTTGAGGTTTTTGCCAAAGAAGAGGCGATCTTCCGGCGGGAAATGGAGATGGAGGGAATCGATCCAGCAATCCAAGAAGAGAAAATCAAAATCTACCGCAGAGATCATAAACTTGGCTACCTCTATGCCTCGCAGCGCTCCTTCATCGAAAGCTTTATGACGCTCATCAATTGCGATGAGCAGGGAACTCTCAAATCTACTTCCGTTGTGGACTATTGGAAGCGGCCGGAATACATCTATCTCGGCCCGGATGAAAATATGTTCAACGACATGATCGTCTGGATTGCAAGCTACGCAGTCCAGTGCAACTACAAACCGGGGCGCTCTTTCATGAGCAGCAAACCGGGCGCAGGGATCAACCACAAAGAATTTGGAGTCACCTCCTACGGCGTCAATGTCTATATGCATGAGATCCTCCTCTTTTTGGGCATCGATCCGGAAAAAGATCCTTTCACAGTCAATATCTCAGGCGGCCCCGATGGCGATGTCGCAGGAAATCAACTCCTCAACCTCTACAAATACTACCCCAAGACCGCCAAACTGCTCGCCCTCACCGACGTCTCTGGGACGATCTACGATCCGGTCGGCCTCGATTTAAAGGAAATGGCCGAACTCTTCCACAAAAGTCTTCCCATCCGAAGCTACCCGGCAGAAAAGCTTCACGACGGCGGCTTTCTGCTCGATATCCGGACGCGAAGAGAACAGAGCGCCTACGCCCAGCAAACGCTTCTCCTGCGCAAAAAAGGGAATAAATTGGTCGAAGACTGGCTCTCGGGCAATGAAATGAATCACCTCTACCGAAACAACGTCCACCAGATAAAAACCGACATTTTTATCCCAGGAGGCGGGAGGCCTCGGACTCTCAATGAAGC
>JAZKAZ010000090.1:21736-27609 GCA_040388845.1 Chlamydiota bacterium
GGCGGGGCAGGAGGCAACGGCAACGCGGCGGGGATCGGCACCGCCGGAGCGGCGGGGACGGCTGCCGCGGCGAACACTGGGGCCGGCGGCGGTGGGGGCGGTGCCGGCGGAGCAGGCAACGCGCTCAGCTCCGCGGGCGGCGCCGGCGGGGCGGGCGGTAGCGGATTGGTCAAAATCCTTTGGTTCGGCGGAGCGGCGGTGATTACATGAGCTTTCTCGACGAGTCGGGAAAACCAACGGCAAAAGCAATTGTCGAAGGGGCCAATCTTTATCTGACGCCAGGGGCTCGGAGAGCGCTGGAAAAATTGGGCGTCTTGATCATCAAAGACAGTTCCTGCAACAAGGGCGGAGTCATCTGCTCTTCTTTCGAAGTGCTCGCAAGCCTTTGCATGAGTGAAGATGAGTTTCTGAAGGGCAAAATAGAATATGTCAAAGAGGTGCTCGCAGCGATTAAAAAAGCATCGCTCAATGAAGCAAGGCTGCTTCTCGATACTCATAAAAAAACAGGCGAGTATTTAACCGATATTTCTGAGAAAATCTCTGAAAAAATCAATCACTTTAAGTATTTACTCCTCGATTATCTGGAAGGAGTGGAATTGAGCAAAGATCCGAAGGATCTCTTGATCAGGTCTCTTCTTTTGTACTGCCCTCCCCTCTTACGAGACCATCATCGAAAAGGGGTCCTCTCCATGCCCGAAATCCATAAAAAAGCAGTGATCGCCTGCTATCTGGCCTCGCATCTGGTCTATAACCGAGGCATTGGATGGAATCCTAGCATCATCGATATTCTGCCGATCATTGCTGAGGAATCGGCCGCTGCTAAAGATTAGATGGGGCTTTGCCCCATGCCCCACCAAAGGACTTTGTCCTTATGGGATCCTATAATTTTTTAAATAAAAAAGGAGTCCAGAGGACGTAAGTCCTTTGGCGGGCCTAGCCTCTCATCCCCGTAATACTCCCGGCTATCCCATCATGGGGGCGGTGATTCATTCCCTTCCAAACCCCAAATGCTTTATGTCCTTGAGCTGGAAGAAAAATGAGATTGATTTCATCAAAACGCCCTGGATAGAGACGCGCATACAGCTCAATTGCCCTAATTGCTGCCCTCGTCGCATCGGCGAAAGGAAACCCATAAACACCGGTACTAATTGCTGGAAAATCGATCGTTCTAATTCCACGTTGGTGCGCCAAATTCAATGCATTCAGATAGGTACTTCTCAAAAGAACCAGGCTTTGTTCCGCATTGCCCGCATCATAGACAGGTCCTACGGCATGAATCACAAAGGGAATCCCTTGCGCAGCCAAATTCCCAGATCCCGTAATGACTGCACTGCCGGTGGGGCAGCGAATTCCTGGAGCCACTTCTGGAAGACCTTGGCATTCGGCTAAGAGAGCAGGTCCCGCCTTGGCATGGATTGCTCCATCGACGCCGCTTCCCCCCAGACAGCTCTGATTGGCCGCATTGACGATTGCGCCCCTGTTCTGAAGTTCTGTGATAGAACCTGTGGAAACTCCCACTTTTGTAGTCCCAATATACACTTGTTCCCATCCGAGGGTCCAAGACTCGAAAACGGGCGAATCTTTTTCCCCGCTCTCGAGCACCAATGCAAGCGTAGAACTAATTACCCCAAAGATGACTCCTGTAAGAACCCCCAAACAGGCCCCAACAAAAACCGTTCCCAGTGCAATTACTCCCCATCTAGAACAAATAAAGTCGCTAATTTTTTGCGCAATTGCTTTCAGGAGCGCGGATGCGCGCGTTAAAAAAGACGGAGGAGCTGCTTGCATCATTGCTGATTGTTGAATCCGAATTTCTGACATAAATGCCCCCTTTAATTCCTAAAAAATGGAGTACTTTACCCCTCCAGTCTTTTTTTTACCACCCAAAAACCCATCTCCTTTTGCTAAGTTACAAGACACTAATAACCAGTTGGTTAATAAATAAATTCAGCAATCTCAACAAGAGATTGCTAAAAATTCTTGATCCCATGTATGAGTTTTGGTATAATGCAAGTAAGGAATTAGCAGAGATTTATGAAGAGTGCCATATTGAGAAAATCACTTCCCCCTAAGAAACTCCCCAAGACCGACCGGGAACAGGCCGTCTTGCTGGGACTCATTGAGCTTTATCTGAAGACAGGTAAGCCCATCGGCTCCCACACATTGCAAGAAAATGGCTTCGAGGAGATCAGTTCCGCCACCATACGCAACTACTTAAGCAAGATGGAGCTCCAGGGCTATTTATTGCAACAGCATACCTCCGGAGGGCGCGTCCCCACAGAAAAAGCCTTGCGGTTCTATGCGGACTGCAACCGCGACTCTGGCATTGTGGAAAAAGAACAGGAAGAGCTTTTGGATGGAGTCTTTAAAAATGAGACTCGCGAGATCGCAACCACCCTTTATCGCTCAGCTGACCTTTTAAGCGAACTGACAAAATGCGCAGTCTTTGTCTCCTCTCCGCGGTTTGATCACGACTTCATCCAAGATGTGCGGCTGATCCAGCTAGATCCCCTGAAGATTTTATCTGTCCTCATCACTGATTTTGGAGTGATTCACACCGAAACAGTTTACTTAGATCAACCAACTGACCCTCAATTTTTACGGAGCGCTGAAGAATATTTTCTCTGGCGGATGAATAAGGGAGAAAAACCCTTATTTAGATCTGATGCAGATGCCAAAATGGCCCAGCGGATCTACAATGAAATCATGGTGCGCCACGTCGTTGGCTATGCAAATTTCCCCTCGGAAGATATTTTCCGAACGGGACTTTCTAAACTGCTTGCCTACCCCGAATTCAACGACGCAGCAGCCCTTGCCAATAGCTTATCTCTTTTGGAAGACGAAAATCAGATGCGCTCTATCCTACGCGAATGCTGCAAACAAAATACGATGAGCTGCCGAATCGGGGATGAGCTTTGCCCCTTTGTCCCAGCGGGTTCTGAGTGTGCCATCATCGCCATTCCCTACCGGATCAACCAGACAGTTGCCGGAGCGATTGCTCTCTTAGGTCCTATGAGACTTCCCTATCGGAATCTCTTTGGTCTCATCCAGCTTTTCAGCGCAAAGATCAGCTCCACTTTAACAAACAGCCTTTATAAATATAAAATCACATTCCGAGAGCCAACTGGCTCCAACACCCCACGCATCCAACATGAAAATGGACTCAAGTCCATTCAGTTGGAGGATAAATCGAGGTTACTATGAATCCAGAAGAAGAAAAAAACTGTGAAAGCGCCCAAACAGAGGCCGAATTTAAGGTTCCTCCTCAAGAAGATTGGAAAGATAAATATTTGCGCGCGCTCGCCGAGCAAGAAAATATGCGTAAACGGATCGGGAAAGAAAAACAAGACGTCACCCGTTTCGGCATCGACAATGCGATTGCGGAATTTATCCCTGCAATTGACAATTTTGAAAATGCGCTCCGCTTTGCTGCAACTGCTACTGGAGAGGTAAAAAATTGGGCCATCGGGTTTGAAATGATCCTCTCTCAGTTCAAAGAGGTCCTTTTCAACCATGGAATCGTAGCTGTTCATGCAGAGGGCATCCCGTTCGATCCCGAATTCCATGAAGCGGTGGAAATTGTCGAAACGACAGACCATCCCGACGGAACCATCTTGCAAGAATTTACTAAGGGATACAAAAGCGCATCGCGCACCATCCGCCCGGCCCGAGTCAAAGTGGCCAAGCACCCAAAGAAAATAAATATTCCTGCGGATAACGCAGAAGAAACACTTACATTAAATTAAATAGAGAGAAAAACTATGACACAAAAACGAAGAATTATTGGTATCGACCTTGGCACGACCAACTCCTGTGTTGCCATTATGGAGGGAGGATCGACCGTGGTGATTACAAACGCAGAAGGGGCAAGAACAACTCCCTCTGTGATCTCCTTCAAAGGAAATGAGAGACTCGTCGGCGTTCCCGCAAAGCGGCAAGCCGTCACCAATCCAGAAAAAACGCTCTATTCCTCAAAGCGTTTTATTGGACGAAAATTTCAAGAGGTCCAATCAGAGATTGCAACAGTCCCGTATAAAGTAACGAAAAACGCAAACGGCGACGCTGTCTTTGAAATCGACGGCAAAATCATCTCTCCAGAAGAAGCTGCCGCCCAGATCCTGATTAAAATGAAGGAAACTGCCGAAAGCTATCTCGGAGAAAAAGTCACGGAAGCAGTCATTACAGTCCCTGCTTATTTCAATGACTCGCAAAGACAGTCGACGAAAGATGCGGGAAGGATCGCGGGACTCGACGTGAAGCGAATCATCCCAGAGCCAACTGCTGCAGCGCTTGCCTATGGCCTCGACAAGCAGCATACAGATAAAAAAATCGCAGTCTACGACTTGGGCGGAGGAACGTTTGACGTCTCCATCCTGGAAATCGGCGACGGCGTTTTCGAAGTACTTGCCACGAACGGCGACACTCACCTCGGCGGGGATGATTTCGACAACATCATCATCCATTGGATGCTCGATGAATTTAAAAAAGAGACAGGAATCGATCTCTCCAAAGATAAAATGGCGCTCCAGCGTTTGCGCGATGCTGCTGAAAAAGCAAAAATCGAACTGTCTGGCGTCATGACCACCGAAATCAACCAGCCCTTCATCACGATGGATGCAACGGGTCCAAAACACCTTGCATTGTCCTTGACTCGAGCAAAACTTGAGAGTCTTTGCCACGATCTCGTTGAGCGGACGGTCGGCCCATCGATGAAAGCGATGAAAGACGCAGGTCTTTCTATAAGCGACATCGGAGAGGTAATTCTGGTCGGCGGGATGACTCGTATGCCTGCAGTCCAGCAAAAAGTAAAAGAGCTATTCGGTAGAGAACCGCATAAAGGGGTCAACCCGGATGAGGCCGTTGCAATCGGCGCTGCGATCCAGGGGGGAATCTTTGTCGGCGACGTCAAAGACGTTCTTCTCTTAGACGTAGTCCCTTTGACGCTCGGAATCGAGACGCTCGGCGGAGTCATGACTCCTTTAATCGAGCGCAACACCACGATCCCAAGCCAGAAAAAGCAGGTCTTCTCAACTGCCAGCGACAACCAGCCAGCAGTCACAATCGTCGTCCTCCAGGGCGAGCGCCCCATGGCGCGCGATAACAAGGAAATCGGCAGGTTCGATCTGACCGATATCCCTCCATCGCCTAGAGGAATGCCGCAAATTGAAGTGGCCTTCGATATCGACGCGGACGGGATTCTCCACGTCTCTGCCAAAGACAAGCAGTCCGGCAAAGAACAGAAGATCAAAATCGAGGCAAAATCAGGTCTCTCGGATGCCGAAATCCAGAAAAAGGTCAAGGAAGCCGAACTTCACTCTGCCGAAGATAAAGTGAAAAAAGAAGCGGTCGAAATCCGCAACGAGGCCGACACCCTCGCATTCCGCGCCCAAAAATCGCTGAGCGAGTTCAAGGATAAACTCCCCGCAGCTGTGGCCTCAGACATCCAAAGCCGCATCGACGCTGTGAAAAAAGCCCTTGAAGGCCAAGATACGACGCTCATCAAGGCGAAGACAGCCGAACTGCAAGAGCATATGCAGAAAATTGGCGAGGAGCTCTCTAAGGCAGGACAGGGTGCAGCTCCCGGTGCGGGCGCAGGTCCGACTCCTCCTCCTCAAGGCGGCGCTAAGGCTCAAGAAAACCCCGACATCGAAGATGCCGAGGTAGAAGTCTTGGATGAGAAATAACGCTAAGCTTTAAGGCTTAGATTTTAGTAGCAGTCGAACCCCGGTCTTTTGGCCGGGGTTTTTTTATGTCATAAAAATATGGGGCTTTGCCCCAAACCCCACCAGAAGACTTACGTCCTCTGGACTCCCAATCCTTCAAAAATAAACAAGAAGCCCAGAGGACGTAAGTCCTTTGGTGGGGTTTGGGGC
>JAZKAZ010000091.1:0-3009 GCA_040388845.1 Chlamydiota bacterium
GCGATGTCGTTTAAATAATAGGTTTTATGTTTACCAATGAAATTTACACACTTTCCTACCAAGCCTTGATGCTGATCCTCCTTCTTTCAGGGCCGCCGATCATCATCAGTACCGTTTTGGGCCTGGTCGTAGCTATTTTCCAAGCGGCCACCCAAATTCAGGAACAGACCCTATCTTTTACCGTGAAGCTCTTTGCTGTTTTTTTCACGATCATGATCATGGGCGGCTGGCTGGGCGCCCAAGTACTCCAGTATACAAATACCATCTTGAATAGCATTTCCAGATGGAGCGTGACTTAAAAGTAAATGGATGCACTTACCGCCACCGATAATTATGTATCGCTGCTCCTCTCTCTTCCCCACCTCCAGCC
This sequence comes from Chlamydiota bacterium, assembly GCA_040388845.1. Taxonomy (GTDB): domain Bacteria; phylum Chlamydiota; class Chlamydiia; order Chlamydiales; family SM23-39; genus JAZKAZ01. The sequence continues at coordinate 371 of JAZKAZ010000091.1, forward strand.
GGCAACAGTTCTATCCATTTTTTTCCTGACAATTGCCCGCATTTTGCCCATCATGACACTCGCCCCCTTTCTCGGCGCCAAAAACGTCCCTATGGCCATCCGAATGATGTTCAGCATCGCGCTCGTCGCCATTTTTCTTCCGCAAAATCTGCTCAATGCTCACGCAGAGATGCCTTATGGGCTTCCCTTCATCGGCTTTTGCATCAAAGAGCTCCTCATCGGCACGGTCCTAGGCTTCCTTGCTTCCGTCCCCTTCTTTATCGCGCAAATGGCAGGCAGCCTCATCGACCACCAAAGAGGGTCATCTGCCCTGCAGGTCTCTGATCCCACCACCCAATCCCAAACCGGCCCCATTGGCATCCTTTATAACTACGTATTGATCGCGGTCTTTTTTGTTCTAGACGGCCCCTTTATTTTTCTGGACGGAGTGGCCAGCTCCTATCAATTGATCCCAGTGGATGGAATCATCAATCCGATCCTTTTTTCAATGCAAGCGCACTTTTGGAAGGAGATGTTCGGCCTTCTCACATTCATGATGACGCTCTGCATTCAGCTCTCTGCACCCGCATTGATCGGCATCCTGCTCACAGATATGTTCCTCGGCATTGCCAACAGGCTAGCTCCTCAGGTGCAGATCGTCTTTCTAGGAATTTCTCTAAAATCTTGGGTAGGGATTGCTCTTTTGACAGCCGCATGGGGCCTCATCATCCAAGTGATGGGCAAAGAGGCGATCATTTGGGTGAAAGGGATGAACGCGCTCATCTATGAGATCGGACATTACTTTATGCAAGGCGTGGGGAAATAGAGAGAACAAAAAAAACCCGCCTTTTTTAGGAGCGGGGTTTTTTGCCGATATAAAACTTTGATTTTTTAGATCAAAGCTTGGAGTCCTGGGCTGCATGAATAGCGCCAGTTAGAGTCTCTCTAGCGTATGTAGCGGTACGCGGTCTTGAATTCACCGCGTTATTCACCCATGGACTCTCTGATGCCTTCGCCTCTGGAGCGGAGGAACTTTTTCCCATTTCCGTTTTTGGAACAGGGCGTAGGACATTCCTTGATACAAGAGGGACCTTCACTCCACCTATCAAATAGGTCGGCGTGGAATCCGTTTTTTTAGATCGATTCGCCTTAGAAAAAAACTTAATAAGATGATTTTCAGGATTTGTAATCACTGTTGTTTCAATTGGTGGCGAATCACTTCTATCGCGAGGACCATTCCAACTTAATCCCGATGATCGCGGTTGCTGATCATTTCGTGGAGATACTGGAGAGTTTATTGGGCTGCTCGACAGACTAAGGGGCGCTGGGCGCGGCGCGGCGAACTCTTCATCATTTTTATCTACACCTGAACTTTCTGGAAGCACTTGGGGCGCCGGAAGTTGTGGGGTTAGAGGAGGAGTTCTGATGGGCGAGAAGCTAGAAACGGCAGACAAAAATCTCTGGAAAGGAGATCTCACAGGAGAATTAGAGTTGGAATTTGGCAGCACTGGAGAATTAGGCCGGCTGCTCACGGATACCGGTTGTACTTGAGGGGTCTCTACTTCTTTTGACTCGTGTACTTGGCCACCGCTAATAGGTCGTTGGAACACTGGCATAGTCAAAGAACTGGAGAAGGAATAATTTGGAATAATAACAGGTGTAGAGGAGCTAAAACTTGAACTAGACATTTCTGGATTGTTCTCCGATCTCTGGCTCTTCGGGATGAACGCTCGTGCATTGGGGTTTAATGGGGCAATACGAGCTAATAACTTAGCGGGCACAATTGATTCAGGCTCGGGATGAGGAGACGAACTCGAAGTCCTTTGAGTTGTAGAAGAATTTTGTCCGTAGTCTCGTTTGTATATTTGCGATCCTTTTAAAATATAAGGAGTATAGTCCGGCACTCTTCCACGGTTTGACGGAGTTGCTGGATATGCTGAAGCTGTTGGCGCGACGAATGGGAGAACTTCTTCTGAAGGTTTTTCCTGATTCAATAACGCGCGATCAGCCTTTTGTAATCTCTTCGTAAGCGCTTTTGTGCTTACTGATTGTTTTTGGCCACCAACTGTTCCCTGATACTGATTGCCGTAATAAGAAGGAGGAGTCACATGTATAGGATAGAGCGGCTGACTTGGAGCGCTGCTCTTCGGCGGTACTATTGATTTATTTTTTTGTTTTTTTGGAGCCAGCTTTATCGTTGCTGGGCGTAGTACCGGGGAAACTGGCACTTTGATGTCCTGCACATTATTTTGATTATCAATTACATCATCCTCTTTTCTTAGGAGACGATAGGCAGAAGGGATTGTTAAAATTAACCCTATACCGAGTAGCGCAGCTGCAGCTGCCGCTTTAAGAAACGAATCTCCAGAGTGTGATTCTGAATCATGTGCAAAATCATTCGTCTCTGGCTCTACAGGAGCATTTCGTATTCCAGCTGTTTGAGTGAGGTTTGTCGGTTTATTTTCGCAAGAATCCTCGTCGGAAAATTTTGAAACAGACTTATTTTTATCAGCAGTTTGATTAGAGGACGGTGCGGCTGGAGGCGTGGGGCTTCCTGCAATTAGCAGCTGCACTGGATTCGAGTTTAGGGGTTTATTAGGGGAAACCGGTCGATTCAACGACGGGAGTGGGGATGAAGGTCCTCTCTGAATTGGCAACGG
>JAZKAZ010000092.1:0-5113 GCA_040388845.1 Chlamydiota bacterium
ATTCTCTACAAAGAAGGAGCTTCTCTTTCGGCAGCTGAAATGGGATGCCAGGGTGAAATTGGCGTATCTTCTTCTATGGCAGCAGCTGGCCTTGCAGCTGTTTTAGGCGGGACGAATGAGCAAATCGAAAATGCAGCTGAAATTGCCATGGAGCACCATTTGGGAATGACTTGCGATCCGGTGGGCGGTCTTGTGCAAATTCCCTGTATTGAGCGAAATACCATGGGCGCAATCAAAGCGATCAATGCAGCGCGCCTGGCTATGAGGGGCGATGGGCAGCATCGAGTTTCTTTGGACGCAGTGATTCGGGCGATGCGAGAGACTGGGGAAAATATGAAATCGATCTACAAAGAAACGTCGGAGGGAGGGTTGGCCTTGCAGCTCTCTGTGGGAGTCCCTGCATGTTAAATGAGAGTCCTCTCCATAAAAAAAGACTCGAATATAGGCCAGCCACGCCTGAGATTCTCGCCGATTTGAATGGGGTTGTTTTTAGGCAGAGCCCATCTGCATCTTTGCAACTGGGCTCTTTGCAAAAGTTATTTCCAAAATCTTTTGGGCAGAGGGGAGCATATCTAGAGAGAGGAAACGCTGCAGAGTGCAAACCTTTGAAGATCGGTGTTTTTTTCTCTGGAGGACCGGCAGCGGGTGGCCATAACGTAATCTGGGCCATTTCTGAGGCGTTGATGCACCTCAATCCGAAATCAAAGGTGATTGGGTTTTTGAATGGGCCAAATGGCCTGGTTCAGAATCAATGGAAAGAAATCCTTCCCCCTCAAGTAGCTCTTTATCGAAATCAGGGGGGCTTTGATTTAATTGGTTCGGGCCGGACCAAGATTGAAACTGCGGAGCAAATGGACGCTTGCCTCAAGACCGCCCGAAGTCTTGAATTGGATGGGCTCGTTGTGATTGGCGGCGATGATTCCAATACCAATGCAGCTGTTTTAGCAGAGTATTTTTTGGAAAAAGGATGCGAGATGCGCATCGTTGGAGTTCCTAAAACGATCGATGGAGATCTTAGATCCAAGGATATAGAAATCTCTTTTGGGTTCGATAGCGCCTGCAAAACGTATGCAGAAATCATCGGAAATATTGCGCGGGATGCAAGATCTGCCAAAAAGTATTATCACTTCATCCGGCTCATGGGCAGATCTGCCTCTCACATCACCCTTGAATGCGCTCTTGCCACGCATCCCAATTTAACGTTGATTGGGGAGGAGGGAAAGTCTTTAGACCAGCATATTTCGGAAATGACAGATCTAATCTGTAGACGTTTTGAGGCGGGCAAAGAATATGGAGTTATTCTTCTCCCAGAAGGGTTGATTGAATTCATTCCTGAATTCAAAGAACGGGCGGCAGGGGAGGCGGTAGAAAAAGATCCTCATGGAAATGTCAATGTTTCACAAATTGCGACAGAGGCGCTCCTCATCGATCTTCTGAAAAAAGAGCTAAAAAAACGGACAGATGCTGGCAACTACAAAGGAAAATTTGCCGCACAGGAACATTTTTTAGGATATGAGGGGCGCTCGTGCCTTCCCTCTAATTTCGATGCCAACTATTGCTACACTCTAGGATTGCTCGCAGCGCTTGCCATCCGCGATGGATTGACAGGAGTCATCTGCTCTATTCAAAACTTAAGGAAGAGGCCCTCCGATTGGGAGTTGAAAGCCATTCCCATTCTTGATCTCATGCATTTAGAAACTCGGCTTGGAAAAGAGAAGCCGGTTGTAAAAAAAGTACTTGTAGACATTAATCAAGAATCATTTGTATATTTCTGCCGTTTTCGAAACTCTTGGGGAGTTGAAGATCAATACCGTTATCCTGGCCCGATCCAGTTTTTTGGAGGACCAGAGTTGACGGATTCGGTTCCTTTTACCTTGAAGTAAGGCGAATTTATGGCTTCTATACCTCTCGTGGCAAACCCGACCCTCGCGCAGGTCTCACCACTTCCTAATAAAAAATCTTTCTGTACGAAGATTTCTGAATTAAAGTTATCCCCAAAACAGAAGCTCTTGATTCAAACAGTTGGGCAAATTGCAGTCCGGATCCTTTTTGCCTTAAGTGTAATTTTAATTGCGACAGCGGTCTTTCCTCTGAGTATTCAAGCGGTTGCAATTCCGCTGGCTGCAATCGGGTCCTCTTTTCTTGCAGCCTTCTTTTTCCCAGCGTCTTCAAAATCTCTGATTCATCCCCTTTCTCTGCCTCCTCTTTTGCTGCCCCAAGCGGAGCCCCGTATCCGGTTGGCAGAGCCGCAGGCTCCTGTAATCTCGCCCAATGCTCCGAGGGGGATTTTTAGACAAGGGATGAACTGCTGTTTCAATTCGCTTTATCAGTTGATTCAAAGCGAGCCGGGTTTAGCTCAGTGGTTTCGGACGCCCGTTCCTCAGGATCTCGAGGGTTTTATCAATTTCTTAGCACCCTATCATCCGCCTCTTGCCTGGATGAACCTTTTTCGCCAATATTTCATAAATAAAAATCCTCCGCTTTTTCCATCAGTTGCATTCGTCCATTTTTTAGAGGCAAATCGGCCTGAGTTCAATAACAGGGCGACTCTTCTGAAATTCCAAGGCATTGCCCAACATCTTGTAATTCTTCAGCCGACGTTTCAACATTTTTCAGCAGCTTATGAACAAGCTGCAGCCCAAGGGCAGCCTCTGGTTGGAGTGAATTCTCAGATGCTTCGGCTGGCCGTAAATCTCGTGGCTCCTCGAGGAATGATTAGTGAATCGTCAGGCCGTCAAGAAGATCCCATGGAGGCCTTAAATGCCATTTTGCAGCACCTTCCAGATCAAATGAATGCGCGCTACGACATGGTAAGCACCTATGATATGCGAGGTCTTCCTGCGATGGCAGAACTCCCTGATGGAGTTTCCCGCAAGGAAGAGACGAGCGGATATTTTACATTAGAAATTGGGGCAGAGCCCGATCTGGGAAAAATGTTTGCTCATCACTTCGATCATAATCCCGGAAATCTCCACGGTACAATGGGTGTAGATGGGGCGCGTCACTCCTATCCAGCCATTCGGAAACAGTATGAATTTCGGGAGGCTCCCCAAGTACTTCGCTTTCAAGTCAAACGCTTTCGAGCCGTTCCTCCTCCTCAAAGCCTGCTGACTCGCATTTTGCCTAGTTGGTTTCCGGGCATGCAATGGCGTCCAGAAAAAATAGGCATACCTATTGTAGTCCCTCGAGAAATCACTCTTCCTTTAATGAATGGAGCTGTGCAAAAATATCGCCTGTCTGGATGTGTAAATCACCATGGCAATTCTGCAACGAGCGGCCATTACACATCTGGGCGCATTGTAAACAACGAATTCTATCTGATGGATGATGCAGTTGTTACTCAAGTGGACGGACAAACGTTTGATCGCTTTGCTCAAGAATCGTATCTTCAAACTTATGTGCTGGCAAGGGACTGACCAAATTGATTTTTTGCCAGGCGCCTTGTTTAAATCGGATCCAATAGACGGCAAAAAATAGGACGGAATAAACCACAGTCAGTCCCCAAGCGTATTCGATATCTAGGTTGTTTCGAACCACGATGAAGTAGACCGGAGCGAGTAAAAAGATCCAAACAGAGAGAGAGCCTATAGTCAATAAAAAAAAGGTGTCTCCCGCTGCAATCAAAAGTCCAGAAAACACCCATCTGAGTCCCTCGAAAAGGACATAGACAAAGGCAAAAACCATGCAGATTTTTAGCGATGCCTGGAAAGAGGGGTCAAAACCACTTGAGGCAGGCGAATTAAAATGTTCGAAAAAGAGAATCCTGACTGTATCGATTGGATCTACGACAAAGATGAGAGAGGTTGCGGCCGAAAAAAGAAGCACTAAAAAAAATCCAGATCTCAAAACTTTATTCAATGACTCACGCCTTTGAGCTCCGATCAAATTGCCGGCAACAGCTGCGGCCCCCCGACTCAATCCGTCGCAGAAAAAAGAGAGAAGGATTGTGAAACTTTGGCAGATGCTTGAGATCGTAATATGCTTTTCCCCAAGTTCGGTCATCATCCAATAGAAGACCGCCCAACCAAAGACCTCTAAAGTGCAGAAAATTCCCTGAGGGAATCCCACTCTGCAGCATTTTTTCATCTCTTTCCAATCGAGCCGCCAATTCCCCGTTCCAAATTTTTCTCGGTTCTCTTTACTTAAAAAAAGGTACCCAAGGGCTGCCGATTCAAATAAATACCCAAAACAAGTTGCAATTGCGGCGCCTCGAATGCCCATTTCCGGAATCCAGCCGGGGATTCCAAAGATAAGAACCCAGTCGAGAGAAATATTGATCACATTTGCGATGATCGCAAGCCAAATCATCACTCTCGTTTTGCCTCTCCCAATAAAAAAACCGGCAAATGCTGTCATGAGCGCATAGCTTGGCCCAAAAACCATCAGCCAGCGGAAATATTCAATTTCCAAGTTCCCATAGAGATCGCCCGAAAATAGGAGCGGCGCTCCCCAAATCGACATCGGAAGAAAAAAAAGAGAAGAAAATAAGGCAAACCAGACCATTTGCCAGATAGGAACCCCCAAACGAGAGTACCGCTTAGCTCCATTGTATTGAGCGACAAACACCTCTGACATCGCAGTGATCATTCCGATGCCTGCCATGAGCGCCCAGGCAAGGGTACCTGCATTGACAGACGCATTTAAGGCCCCGATGGAATAGCGCGCCAAAAAAATCCGATCCGTAAAAATCATAAAAAGAGAGGCAAATGTAGAAATCATGAGCGGCAGAGAAACCGTCCACAATTCTCGAATGCTCCCTTCCGGATAATGGGTCAGCGTGTTTTTTTGCGTCATTGGATAGCTTAAGTTGTTGATAAATTAAAGAAATAGAAACAAAATGGATTAATTTCAGTTTAACGGAAATTCATTTAAAAATCTTCCTTGCTCAGGTGTAAAATCCAAGACTCTGATCCTTAAAGATCTCATGGAAATTTTTTATTCGCCTATTGAGGATAAAGAAAAAATCCTTATGTTTCGAGTTAGAGCTCGACTTTATACATTTTTTAGCCCGACTGCCTCGGCCTATTTGTCTTCTGAGGCGTTTATTTAAACAGGAAGGGGTTTTTAACCCCTTCCTGTTTAAATAAATCGACTAGTTTGGCCATAGGCCAAA
>JAZKAZ010000093.1:0-225 GCA_040388845.1 Chlamydiota bacterium
TATACTACCTATGCACTCAGCTTCACTTTAATGAATGGTTTTGTTCCCTTGATTACTTCTCTCACATCAGCAGATGTCATGAAAATGAACACAGTTCTTCTTGGAATCGACTTAGGATTATTGCCCTGTTTTGGAGCGCTTGCAAATAGGTGGGGAAAAGAGCGAGTCATGTTCCTTGCCGCGCTTTGTTTGAGCGTGGGAGCTCTTCCACTCTTTTGTCTGCTT
>JAZKAZ010000093.1:235-5119 GCA_040388845.1 Chlamydiota bacterium
CTGGGAGCCTCTGGGCTGTGCTCGCAGTTAGATTAACGATCATCGCACTCGGAGTGGCTTTTGCCGCACCCTACCATGCCTGGACACTCGAACAGGTGCCCCCTCAACATCGCTATACAATCCTCTCTTTGGGAAACGCGCTCGGCTCTCAACTGATTGGAGCTCCCGCTTCAGCTGTTTGTCTTTGGTGCTATAAGCAAACGAACTCAAGTCTTGCGCCGGGAGTTTATTTAATGATTTTAGCAGCCTTTGCAGCCTTTGCGGTGCGCCGGAGTAGAAAAGGGCGTTTGTCTGCACAAACGCCCCCTAAAAAATTAATAAGTGAAATAGCTTTTCCAAACTAAATATTCAGGTTTTTGAGAATAGCCATCCAAACTGGTCCATTTTCCTTCCAACTCGCCGTCTGCCACAATCCGGAAAGAGACAACCCCCACAGTTGCATTGGACAGATCTTGGAAAGCCACACTTAGAATGTCATTTTCCAAAATGCCAACGCCAATCTGAGCTTGGCTGGATCCAATGAACCAAACCACGCTATAATTTTCTCCTTGCGGCTGAATGACTACTTCGCCCTGGTATGCGCCTCCATTCCATTTGGTATTGCCGCCGCTGAGCTGATATGTGCCCGATCGGAGCAGATAACTATAAGGAGAATAGGCGTGTGCTGTGCTGAAGAGTGCAAAAAATAGACAGATGAATGAAAGAAGTGTTTTTTTCATAGAACCTTATTTGTTAGATTTCATTTCGAGTTTAGGACATTTTTCAAAAGCCTAAAATCGTATGGATTTCCAACAAAAAAGTAAAATAAATCTCACATCTGGAAATCGGGTACTAGTACCCAACCATAAAAGTTTTGATGTTTGAGCTGCGTGAAAGCTCCCGCGGTTGAACGATCGTAAACAGGTTCAGCTAATATTGACCTGTTTACGATCGTTCAACTGCGGGGCTTTGACGCGCTCAAACATCAAAACTTTTATGGTTGGGTACTAGATAAAGGGCCGACTTGAATTTTTCTTCCATCGAAATTTCAGACATCATTTTGTGGCACTGTTTGGCCATTTGCCAAAATGAATCCACTTGCCGCCGTAGATTAGGTTCAATTCCTGAAAATGAAATTTCCTGCATCAATTGCACTTTTCCAAAGCCTGCAAATTGGAAAGAAGTGCCATGAGGCTTAAATACATGATTTTTCCGCGCCGCAACATATTCATGGATGCATTGAGGAATCCCTGTTGGGGACGAGAAAATGGGAGTCGAAAAATGAAATGTCTTTTTTTTCAAATCGAAATCAATTTTAATTTGACTTTTCAGGGGAAATGAAATTAATTTTTGAAGGATCTCTTTGTATTCACCAGACATTTATACCCCCTTTTAGTATCGGGCATATTATATCATTATTCGCAATTTGATATCCTTTAAATTCAGTTATTTTTGTCCTTATTAATATTCAAATTTTTAATTGCCAGGCTAATATCTGAAACCGTAGTAGTTACGGATTTTTTTTCATCTTTGGCATCATTTGTATCAGGTAAAAAAATTCTGATAATTTTTTTTGCAGCAATAGAGAGCTCAGAATATTTTGTTTGCGATAAATTTTCTTTGAAATGCTTTACTAAAAATTCCATTCGAGTGGCAATTTCATTTCCTTTTTTAAAGAGATTTTCAGCATCATTTAACCCGCTGTTAAAAATATCACAAACTTCTTTTAAAAGCTGAATATCCACAGCAGAATTATAAAGCGGCTTTTGCAAAACAATACTTGACATGACAGATCCTTAATTCGTTTTATTTTCTTTAGATTCCAAGAGAGTAAACTTCGTAATCACACCGAAAACATCTATGTTTTCTTCCTGGATTTTTCTTATTTTATCAAAAATCGATCTATAATAAAGCTGGATATTCTCTGCGGTTTTATATAAACTGGAAATCTGAGTAATTTGCAATCTATACTTAAACTTACCCATTAATTCAAAAATCCGATCATTAATGGCCTTATTCTTAATAAAAATGAGCTCTAGAGAACTGCCTGGATGCTCTAAAAGAGTCTCCGTTTCGCTCCAAAGAAGGAGATCTTCTTTCTCATCGTAACGATTTGCCGGATTCGTTAAATCTTTATAAATTTTCTTAATTTTATCTGCGATTCCATATAATTCAGAACACTTCGTATTTTCTAAATTATCAGAAAATTCTTTGATTAATAGTTTTATTCGATTAGAAATTTTAGGGGCTATCTCCTCGATTTTTGCCCAAGGAGTCATTGGATTTCTTAAAAGACTATCGACTTGGTGTAAAAGCAAAACATCTTGCGTTGGATCGTAAGCAGGCTTCAGGGTAATAGAGAGACTTAACATAGTGTATGGCTCGGATTTTTTTAATTTTAAAGGCGGAGATTATACGCCACGCTGTAATTAATTACACCCATGGATCGCCCCACTCAGCATCTCTTGCCAAACGATAGCGCTCTTTCTCTTTGCGGGTGACAGTCACCGTCTCGAGGCGTCCCGCCTCTGTGCAAAGAGCAAGCCGCACATGGCCTGATTGCTTAGCGGGCGTCCGGACAATGCGCGCCTTCGGCGGAGCGTCTGGAAATTTTGCTGCGATGAGATACGAAAACTTCTCATCCTCATAACCCAAAGACCCTTCTTTTAAGAGGCGGTGAAGACGGGTTCTTTCGACACGCTCAGAGAAATGGCACCAATCGCTACCCTGGATCGGGCAGGCAAGACTATGCGGGCAGGGGGCTAAAATATGCGCGCCCATTTCAATCAGCTGTTTTCGTATTTTGCGTATCAGAGAAAATCCTTTGGGCGTTCCCGGCTCGATGATCGCAAGCGCAGGTAACGCCTGCCAACATCTCTTGATAAAGTCATCTGAGTCTTTTAATTCTCCAATCACATACGAGAGAATCCCGAGATCTGCCTTAAAGGGAAGAACCTGATCTCCGAGAGATTGCTGGATCCAATCAACGGTCTGCAGCGCAGGATGCGATGCATTGCGAGTTAAGAGCTTTCCTAACGCAATTGCCTCTGGGCTTTTTTCGATCGCAATGATTTGTTTCAACTTGGGAAAAAGATCTGCCGCCGCCCAAAAAGCAGTGCCCGGCCCTGCGCCCAAATCCAAGATAGATTCAGGAGACAAATTGGCTTTTTGAAGAACATGGTGAACCGCTGCGTAGGTGGCGGGCATTCGGGCGGCTAAATAAGCCAAACGCCGATTTTCGGAGCTGAAAATTGATCCGGAACCATGTCCCTCTCTGTAAACAGAGCTCAGCTCTTCGCTCCCTTTTCGCAAAGCGGGAGATGGGGCGTTTTCAAGGAGCGATTCAATCGCTGTTTGGAGTTCAAAAGGGAGCTGCATGGAGGAAATGATAACAGAAAAGGCTCTTTCTAATGAAGGAATATCTAATCCTTCTAAAGAAATTTTGATGGCAATCGTCTCACATCTCTTGGCATTCCTCGAGTAGGCAGAGGGGCTAATCCAGGAAACATGCCCTTTCCACTCGCGATTAGGAAATGCAGCTACCCGCACCGCTGCAGGACTGCCGATATGCACACTCCCTACTGCAGTTTCAGGAATTTCAGCCTCGATCCAGGTGCGACTCGGATCGCTTAAAACATAAATGGGATCTCCAAACGCAGCCACGGCGCCGGGATTGGCGGAGCGTTTTAATATCACTCCATCAAAAGGAGCTGGAAAAATCATTTTCTTTAGTTGGAGATCGAACAAAGAGAGATCCGTTTGCGCAAGAGTCAGTTGAGCAGTCATCCGCTCCGACTTCACTTGGGCCTCCTCCAAAATAGCTAAATGCTTCTGGACCTCGCCTCCGCCCTCTTGTTCGCCGCTCAAGTAATCTTGCATGGCTTTTTCCATCCGCGTTTTTTCAAGACGGATCTGTTCTTTCAACGCTTCGACGAGCCCTTGCGCCTGACGAGCTTTTGCAAAAATAAGATCTCGATCGAGCGCAAATAAGATTTCTCCTTTTTTCACAAGGTCTCCTTCTTGAGGACCCATCTCGAGAATTCTCCCAGGAATATCGCTGCTCACATTCAAAGAAAAGGTGTCCACATAGGCAACTTGCGTCCAAAGAAACGGGCGGATAGCATGATACCAATAGGCAAAAGCGCCTAAACAAAAAATAAGGGAAAACCCCAAGACAAAACGAAGACTTAAAAAGGCTCTCCATTCAAAACGGGGAAGCCGAATCACGATTTTTTTTTCTTCAAGAATTGACATGATCTGTTTTCCTCAAAAGCTGTGCATAGATAGATTCGAGCTGATCTGAGGCCTGTAAAAGAGAGCTCGTTTCTTGAGCGGCTAAGAAAACTTCTTCTGCCAATCCCTCCAATGAGGAATCGCTTAAGTCGATTTCTTCTCTCTCTTGCATCCAATCAGATAATCGATCCGCCCATTCTCGCATATTTCAACAAAGTACGGAAATACTAAGGGATTGTCAAAGAATAAAATAAGGTATTTGAGGGCCTTGCGATGTGCCAGATTTGAAGGATTGCGAGGAAGGAGATATTGCATGAATATCTCCGAGGAGCAATGCTTCGAAGATGGAGCCTCCCAATGGCCCTCAAATACCTTATTTTATTCTTTGACACCCTAGCGATCTTTCAAGGTAAAATACAAAACAGCTGCAAGCAAACTTGCTCCTGCGCCAATTAGAAAGGGAAGCTCCCAAGAAATCTGAAAAGCCACGCCTCCCACAACCGGAGCGAGAGTCATCGCAAGAGATTGAACCGATTGGCTAACTCCCAAAATCTTGCCCTGGAACTGCCTGGGAGCCAGATTGGAAATCAGACTTGTGCAAAGAGGCCACGCCAATCCTCCTAGAATCACACAAGATCCCAAAACTGCAAGAACCCCGTAAATATGATTCGG
>JAZKAZ010000093.1:5129-8475 GCA_040388845.1 Chlamydiota bacterium
GATTCGGAAAAACAACCAAGCCGCAAAGAAGCGTAAATCCAAGCAGACAAAATTCAAGGACCCGGACCGATGCAAAATATCTAGCGAGCAGTTTATTCAAATACCCTGAGCCAATTGCCCAACAAACCCCCATATAAAGGCCTAAATCCCCAATATTGGAATTGGTAAACGCAAACTTGGCCACAACAAGAACTGGAGTGAATTGAAAAAGAGCTGTCCAAGCAAAAAGAAATAAAAAATAAACAGTGTAGGTCCGCTTGATTTTCTCCGTCTGCAAAGCCTTTTTAAGATTGTGAAATGATTCCATGAAATCGTAGCGAACCGATCGATCAATCACAGAGGTTTCCTTAAATCCAAAGAGGACAAGAAGAAGATTCACAAATGTCATAATAGCTGCCAGCCAAAGAGGAAAATTTGCCGAAAAAAACCGGCTAATGGAGGGATCGGAAAGTTTTCCTCCCAAAAAAGCACCGAGGACAAAAGAGAGGCCGGCAATGACCGAAAGATGGCCAAATTTTTTAAGCTTTGATTTTTCATCTATGCTCAAATCGCTCACACACGCAAGGCAAACCGAAGTTGTGCTCGCAAAAACGCCTGTAATCAACCGTCCGATGAATAACAAAATCAAACTATTGATCTGCATACTCCACGCAGTGAGCAAAAGGCCAACTAAAGTAAAAAAGACCCCCAAAACCAACGCTTTTTTTCTCCCCTCGCGGTCCGCGTATTCGCCGATTGCAGGAGCTCCTAAAAATTGCCCCAAAGAAAACGCCATCAGGAAAAATCCCAAAACGGCCGTGCGGCTCGCTTCAGAAAAATCGGAAGAGAACATTGGATTCGAAGGATTGAGAAAATAAGGGGCAAAAATAGGAAATACAATCGACCAGCTTAAGTAGTCGACAAAAAAAGTCAAATAAATGGAGAGGAGAGCCATTTTTTTGGGGCGTACTTCTGTCATAAGATCAGCCTAACAAGCTCGAGAAAAAAACTGTACTACCAATCGATCGGCTTTTTGCCGACTTTTTCTAAAAATGCATTCGCTTTAGAAAAATGGCGGCATCCCAAAAATCCAGCGTAGGCGGAAAGGGGCGATGGATGAGGCGCCGTAAGAACTAAATGCTGAGAAGAAAGCGCTCCGATTTGTTGAAATTTATCGAAAGCCGATTTCCCCCAAAGTAAAAAGACGATTGGATCGGCTCGCGTACAGAGCAGCTGAACAATCCGATCTGTAAATACTTCCCATCCTCTTCCATGGTGCGATTTCGCCTCATTTGCCCGCACCGTAAGTGTCGCATTGAGAAGCAAAACCCCTTGCTGGGCCCAGTCTTCCAAACAGCCATGGCCTCGCGGAAGGATTCCCAAATCCTCTTTGAGCTCTTTGAATATATTGAGAAGAGACGGGGGCGGAGCCACTCCTTTCGGAACGCTGAAAGAAAGGCCGTGGGCCTGATTAGGGCCATGATAGGGATCTTGTCCCATAATGACCACCTTGACCTGATCGAAGGGCGTCTGACAAAGCGCATTGAACGTCAGCTCAAACGGAGGATAAATAACCGCGCCCCTCCCATTTTCCTGAGCTAAAAACGCCTCGAGCTGTTTCATGTACGGCTTTTCAAATTCACCGGCAAGACGCTCCAGCCAGGAGGCTTCCATCAAAGCAGTTCCATTCATCGATTGGACCCTAGTTTTTTCCTAATAATCTTAATAGAAAAAAGAATTAAACCGAAGTTCATCTTCGGATTGTCCGATCGCAGTAAAAAATATCCTTTCCATATAAAAAAACTTCTCCTAACCTTGTTCGTTAAAAAAATTTCTAAAAGCCAAGGCGAGGTGCTATGAGCGCAGAAATCGGAATCGATCCAGCTTTTTTTCTGGACTACACAAGTTGGATGCTAGAAACAGGCCTATGGAATGGACGTCCCATTACCTGGAAAGAGGCCCCTGCATTCCAGAACGAAATCGAGACAAAAATCGTCAGACTGCTCTTTTCTCAAGATCCATCTAGCCTACAATTTCAACAAATGGCCATTTGGCTGGCACAAATGGGTACGCTCCCAGAAAATCAAGCCTTTTTAGCACGAGATATCCAAGCGCTTAAACTTTCTCCACATGAAGTCTTCGTACAAGCCGGTTTAGGAAAATTTTTCAGCAACCTTTGGAAAAATCACAAAACCGAAATCATCATTGGACTCGGGGTCGTAGGCGTTGTAGGCACCATCGTAGTTGTATCGGCATATTCAGGCGGCGCGGCAACAGGAGCTGCGGTGGCAGCTGGTGGCGCTGTTCTCGACGGCTTGCTAAATTCTGCAGAGCCCGATCGCCCATCACCCAATACTTGCCCAGTCCAGAAACAAAAAGAGCCTCCCGCACAACCCAATACAATCTATCTCGACAATGGAGTCCTAATCAATGGGCGCTTTTTCTCCCATCGAGAAATATTTGATCCCTCCCATCGCGAGTCGTTTTATTCTTCCCTGAATCCGAATTATGTCAATTCCACACCATCACCTTCCGGACCGCCGCATTTCTTCCACCAAGCCGAACTTCCCCCGCCATTGCCACCTGCCCTCGACCGCTCTCGAGTGGCCGAGCCTTTAAGACAGAAAGAGTTTGATCCAGTTACAAGCTCAACGCTGTCGTTGCAGAATCTGAAAGACTTGGAAAAAACAGCCTTAGGCAAATCTCCATGCCGCATTGGAGGAATCAACGGGATGAATACCTCACCTGCGGAGGCAGCTGCACATGCCGAGTATCTCAAAACGTTCACTTCGGGTCGGGACATAGACTGGGTTTATAACCGCACTCATGGCCCAGCACTTGATTTAGCCGAAATATTTACTTTGAATTACCTAGGAAATTCACCAAATACAGCCGAAAAACTCCGAGGAAACTGGAGTTCATTTCACGAAGAAAATAAAGAAAACCCTAAAGCAAAATATCTTCAATTCTGTCACAGCCAAGGAGCTATTCATGTGCGAAACGCTCTTTTGGATTTGCCAAAGGAAATCGCCAATCGTGTTATCGTGGTGGCTATCGCACCGGGAGCTATTGTGCCTAGAGAACTTTGTTTCAACTCTTTTAACTATGCTAGCAAAGGAGACATCGTGCCATTTGGCGAATTATTTTTTGCGGGAGCTCTGGATACAAATGAATTTGGAACAACAAAATTAGTTGAAATCGCTCTTGAAACAAATGACAGGAAGGCCGGCAGCTATAACGAGGCGGCAAAAAAGGCTATGCCCTCGGTAGTCAATATTTTCACCAGCAAGGAAGTAAAAGTACCCCGTCAGCCTTTGATGGATGATCCATTATTCGTGTATATAAAGTAGCGCAATACAGTATGTGT
>JAZKAZ010000094.1:0-10591 GCA_040388845.1 Chlamydiota bacterium
TTACAAACTTGCCTGTGACGACGACATTGGTGGGGACGGGAGCTGGAGCGGGTTCGAATCAAGGGTCTAGCCTGGCGATTTCAGCGGATGGAGATACCGTCGCTGAAGGGGGACGATCGGACTTTGTTAGTGGACAGAGCATAGGCGCTGTGTGGGTCTTTACTCGTTCTAGCGGTACTTGGACGCAACAAGGACTTAAACTCACTGGGACCGGGGCGGTAGCGAGTTCAACCGGTCCTTTCCAAGGAACATCAGTCAGTCTCTCTGCAGATGGGAATACTCTAGCATTCGGAGGACCTGGAGACAATAACAATGTGGGCGCTACGTGGATCTTTACTCGCTCTAGCGGCACTTGGACACAACAGGGACTCAAACTCACAGGGACCGGAGGCACAGGATCGGGAGCGACAGGTCCTTTCCAAGGAACATCGGTCAGTCTCTCTGCAGATGGAAATACTCTGGCAGTCGGAGGATCTGGAGATAATAACGATTCGGGTGCTGTGTGGATTTTTACTCGCTCTAGCGGTACTTGGACGCAGCAAGGGACAAAGCTTTCAGGATCCGGAAAATTTGGATTCTCTACTTGCCTTTCCGCAGATGGGAATGATTTGATCGTTGGAGGCCCCGCGGTGCTGCCAGGGGCCGCCTGGCTATTTCATCGATCCGGAACTAGCTGGATGCAAATTGGGAATGCGCTGATGACTATAACCGGACAGTTTGGCTATTCCGTGATTATTTCTGCCCAGGCAAATACATGGGTCATAGGGGCACCCATAAACGGCGCTGGTTCCGCAGGAGCTATCCTCGTCTATGAAAAAGGGTACCTCCCCAAGCTTCCCGATGCGACTACAGGACTCGTCGAGCAGGTCCGGATCAACCGGATGGGACAACTCTCAGTCGGCGTCGTCAATCCAGATGCCGATTTCCAAGTAGGCGCTCCAACAGGGACCGGCTATACAAACTCACTCGACGCCTCAAAAGTCTTATTGTTTGGCGCGCAAAGCACTATCCCCTCGACTCAATACTCTGTCTTGACGGTGGTCGATAATGCGGGTACCTCTTATCAAGACAACGGAGGTGGCATCACTCTGGCTGGTAGATTATCGGACGCGGGCAGCATCTCGGCCTTCGGCAGGATCCGTGGCAGCAAAGCTACGGCAACGGACAATACAGCCCTTGGAAAACTCACCTTCGAGTTCCTCAATGCTTTGGGACTCACGGAAGGGGCGCGGCTCGACAGCAACGGGTTGACGCTGGCAACTCCGCTCGCTGCTGGCAGTGGGGGCACGGGAGTTGCAAACTCGAATACCATCACCTTGGGCGGCAATATTTCGACGGCTGGGGCTCTTACTCTTTCGGGAGCGTTTGGAGCCACTTTTACTTTTACGGGCACGACAAGTGTTACTTTCCCAGTTTCGGGGACATTGTTATCCACTACAAATGCTTCTGGAAATTATGTTTCGTCGATCACTGGAACTGCGAACCAGGTCATTGCTTCGGCAGCGACAGGCGCTGTAACGCTCAGTCTCCCGCAGAATATCGCAACGACCAGTTCCCCGACTTTTGGGGGAATCAATATAAACGGGACCTCTGTATTCAGACCCACGGCGAGCGCCGGTGCTTTCCAATTTGATTATTTGAGTTCTGGCACCTTAGCTTCAAATCAGATTGCCCGTTTTGGGGTGACTGGCAGTACTAATGGCTTTACTATAACGCAGACCGCTGGATCTGTGTTGGAATATACGTTCAATGCTGGAAATACGTTGCTCTTAGGAGATACAACGATTGGGCTAAATACTGGCAGTCAATTGACTTTAAACGCGGTAACTACGACCGTCGCAAACTCGGGGGGAACGGCTCCTCCTGCAAACGTTCAGGGATTCATCGATGTAATTATCAATGGAACGCATCGAAAAATCCCTTACTATCTAAATTAGGAAAACTGGGGCGATGAGTTGTTATGATAAACGTCCTTATCATAACAACTTTTTTGGCTTAAAAAGAGGCCAAAAACCCCTACCTTTAGATCGTCGGAGACATCGATCTCGAGAAGAGAGCTATTTTCCTCTCCCCCCTTAGACAGCTTTTCGAGACTAACGGCGGCTTTTGAAAGAATTTAGACACGGCTCGAACGAATTTTCGGCCTGTAAATACCCTTATCGATAATTTCAAGCAGGCGCAGTGCGGAATGGCTTGGAATGCGTGCCCCACATTCCCAGGACTGCACTGTTCTTATGCTGACATTTAAAATAACAGCAAAGACGCCCTGAGAATAACGCCCTTTCTTTCTGATTTTTTTAATCTCTTGCGCCTTATATTCCATTGGAGGTTCAGGAAGTTCTATCGAACGGGTTCTGAGCGTTTTCTTTCCTTTTTCGAAAGCGATTGCATCCTCCAACCCTTTTTTAAGCCCTTCGAAAAATTTGCTCATCGTCCAGCCTCTTTCTTTAATGTCTCAACTAGCTTCTTCAAAAACTTTTTTTCTTCTGGAGTAAGGTTTTCCTGAACGTTTTTACCGTAAATGAAAAGAAGATACAGCCTCCCTCTTACCGAAATATCGTAATAGCAAACTCTAAAGCCACCACTTTTCCCTCCAGATGGGGACTTTACCCTTGTTTTTCTTAATCCCCCGGTCCCCTGAATTAAGTCCCCATCTTCTGGGTCTTGTATTAATCTTCTTTCCAGCTCTTCATAATCTTCTTGAAGGATTTTATGCTGGTCAATAAGCAGGTCCAGGCTTTCTGTGAAGAGCAAGCTTTGTATTATCAGTCTTTTCATAATAACTATACCACACAGTAGTATAGTTCGTCAATAACTTGCAATTGAAATAAAATTTAATACAAAAAAAACCACACCTATGTCATTGAAACACAGCCTAAAGCATTTTTCCTAGGAAATGCGCTGTGAGGGAGTCTTCAAGGCAGCAAACTCAAAAAAGCGTCCCGCTGTTCTTCCGAGGCTAAAACCGCTACCGCGTAGAGTGGCAAGGACTCAACCGCCTCAAATAGGGAATAGTTCTTCGCCCAAAACCGAATCCCTTCAGTCGATTGGGGATGTGTTTCCAAAAATTGATGCAGACTCCTCAAAGTCGACCCATGTCCGCTTTTCACCTCGATTGGGATAACAGTCCCCTTTCGATCGCAAAGGTAATCGACTTCCGCAAGAGATCCCTTCGCCTCTCGCTTCCAAAAATAGAGCTCTGTCTTCCACTTCGGCGCAGCGTAGCAAAGAAGTTCTTGCCCGACAAATGCTTCGACGACTTTGCCTCGATTGACCAACGTCTTCTCTAAATTCAAAAACCACTCCGCCATGTTCAGTCCCAAAATCGCCTGGGAGAGTCCTACATCGAGAAAAATCAGCTTGAATTGATCGAGGTTAGCCTCGGCGCCCAGAGGAATCCCGTTTCCAGAGGAATGGGTGATCTGATGCACTACATTGGCCCTGCGGAGCAAGTCCAAACAAGGAGCCAATTCCCGTTTTTTAAACTCTCCATGGACAGCCGAATATTTAAACGACTCTCCAATCAGATGTGGAATTTGACGGAACAAGATTTCCACATAAGGAATTTGATGTTTTTTCGCATATTTTGGGAAATCTTGCGTATATGTTTCGACCAGTTCCTTTTGCACATCCAAGCTCTTTGCAGCCTCTTTCGAAAAGGCCCAAGCAGAGACCACTTCGGGCATTCCTCCAATTGCTAAATACTGCTGCACAAATCCGAGCAGCCTCGAATGGAGCGCTTCAGAAAAAACTTCCCCTTCTAAAACTGGCTGAATGTATTGAGACTCTCCGATCGCAGCTAAAAATTCCATGAAAGAAAGCGGATAGACGTAAAGTGTGTTCACTCTCCCTACAGGGATCCCCACTTTTTCGATCGCAAAATCGAGCAGCGACCCCGCTGCAATCACATGAAGATCTGGCATCCTCTCGTAAAAATAGCGAAGGGCCTGGATGACTTGAGGAGCTGCTTGTACCTCGTCAAAAAATAGAAGTGTTTTTCCAGGGGAAATTTCTTCCTTCGCAAGAAGACCTACTTCTCGGATGATCCTCTCTGGCATCAGGTCTTTTTCAAAAATTGCCTTTGCTTCAGGAAGTAGCTCAAAGTTCAGTTCGACAAAGGCCCCGAATTGCTTTCCTAACTGTCGGACTGCATGAGTTTTCCCTACTTGCCGAGCCCCTTTGAGTAGCAAAGGCTTTCTTTTTTCAGAGTTTTTCCAACTCTTTAAGTGTAAGTCGATTAGCCTTTTCATGTTCAAAATATAAACCAGAAATTGATGGTCATGCTCAAAATATAAACCAAAAAACCATTTTTATGTTCAAAAAACTAACCAAATTTGAAGTTGAATGGATTGTTGATGTACATATGGTACGTATGGTACAATATGATATAACTGAGGTAATCCAAATGTCTACACATACGAATTCTGAAGAATTTTCTTTTTCCGAAGCGAGAAGCCATTTGGCTGAGATTGCCAATGAGGTCGCTTACGCGGGGAAAAGAATTGTTGTGACTAGGAAGGGAAGGAAGCTGATCGCGATTATTTCAATCGAAGATCTAGAAGCACTTGAGGCAATCGAGGATCGAATCGATCTAGACTACGCGCGGAAAGCCCTTGCCGATGCAGAAAAAAGCGGAACAGTTTCTTGGGAATCCATCAAACAAAAGCTTGATCTGTGACCTATAAAATAGAGTTTACCAAGGCGGCTGAAAAGTCTCTTGCCGACATCCCCCGAGCCGATTTAAAGAAGCTCGCTAAAAAAATCGACAAGCTGGCGTCAAATCCATTTCCGGAAGGATCCGAAAAACTAAAAGGCTGCGACAATCTATTCAGGATTCGACAGGGAGATTATCGAATCCTTTACTCCGTCTGTAGCGGCAAATTGCTTGTTCTTATTGTTAAGATAGGACATCGGCGAGAGGTGTATCGATGATTCCATTTAGTCATATCAATAAATTGTTAAGGCTCCTTAAAATACATATGACTTTTTTTAAAAGATCCTTCCATGCGCGTGAGCTACTCTTTGACAAAACCGGATCGTTTCCCCGACGACGAGGTTTGCCCCATTTGCCAACTTTCCTTACATGCGAGCAAAACAGATCTCTATGCCCATGGCCTGCCCTACCGATGCCTTCCATTCAGCTCCCGCAAAATAGAGCTGCACCCGTCCTGCAAAGAATGTATTCTCGAAAATTTGAAGCACTTTTCTTTTTGCCCTGTTTGTAAAGAGACCGTTTACAAACCTTCTCTTTTGACAAGGAGAGATATTTGTTGCCTATTTTTAGTTCCCGCCTCTTTTACTTTTTCGCTCGTTGGAATGGTCCTCTCTATAGCCTCCCTGGACTCGAAGGCAACCGGAGGGCTGAATGGGATTAGATCACTCTTGGGAGCTGTCGCTGCCTTCGAATTCACTCCAAATATTTCTAAAAAATTGATCCCTCTCCTTGGAATTTGCTTGGTCGGTTCCGCAGAACTTATCGACACCATCTTTAAGAAAACTTTACAGGAAAACCCCCAAGTGGCTGCTTCAGCAGCACTCTCTGTCATTATTCTCTGCTCGCTTTCTCCTATAGGGCAAATCGTCCGGAACAGAGGAAATTGGAGGAGCGTTCTCTGCGTCCCTCCTTCTCGCTCCCTTGTCTACCGCTCTTTGGCCTATTCAACGATCGGAGTAGGAGCAATCCTTGCTGGACAAACGATGGAAAGTCAGGAAGAAATCGGATACACCCCTTGGATGAGACTTGCCGGAGGAACGTTTCTTGCGCTTATTGGATCTGCGCACACGCAACTGAAGGTCCACCAAACAGCGATTGCCTCAGGAATTTCGATCGGGCTTATTTCCCTCCCTGTTTTCTTCAGATGGGGCACTGTGAAAGCACTTTCTGCGGGACTCGGGCTCTCTTCTCTTTTTTCCGGACTCTCCCATCTATATTCAGGAATGAGGCCAGATCCGTAAACCCACTAAAATGAGGCTCTATGTCAAGTTCTTCTGCACTGACTTCAACGCGGTCTATCTCTAGCCGCGATCCATCCATCCGATTGACTCAAACCGGATTGGTTGAACAACGTCTCAGAGAGCTCGAAGGAAAGACTGCTGCCAAAGAAGGAACGGGGATTTTCAAAAACGCCACCTATTCTAAAAGCGTGGAGTGGGTCTACAAAACAACTGAAGAGCCGAAACGGCACTTTTGTCGTTTTGTGACAGAGGTGGAATTTTCTTCTCCGGAATTGCCTGCGCAAACGCACGAAGTATACCCGATACCCCACTTTGCGCCCAACAGTGCGCCTCTCCATTTGAATATTTCCTTTTCTGAGCACTCCCCCATCCGTTCGACAGAAGAAGACGAAGAAAAGGACTCTCCCCCATTGAGGCAGAGAAAACTTTCCTCCAGCTCGTTGGTTCTTCCCTCAGGCAGCCCTTTGTTTCCAACCGAGGAAGAAGAGCCTCAAGAATCAGGGTTTTCTCTAGTAGATGATGAAGAATTGGATGAATCGGCCGATCTCCGTTTATTTAGCAACTTCTGGAAGAGAGTAGATCCTCCTGTCGCTGCAGTTGAGCCGCGGAGTTCTCTCCTTTTGCTTGAAGGAGAGCAGAGCACCCTGGGAGAGCTGGCCCAAATTGAATCTGCTTTCGTCGATCCTAGCGCTGACTCTCTCTACGATTCTTCGACAAACTCGCGCCCCGGCTTCGATCGGCGCGGGTCAACAGATTCCCTGGTTTTCTCCTCTTCATTACATGATTCCTTGCCGCCGACGCCCCAAAATTTTACAAGGAAGATCGTCTTGACAGAGCGTAAGAACTTCGATCGGCGTGGCTCGACAGAGCCATCCGTCCTTTCCTCATCGACCCCTTCTACACAGAACCGAAATTTGAATTCCTTCGAAAGCGGCTCCAAGCCTGCAACGCCCAATCATTTTACGAGAGAGTTCGATAGAAAAACATTTGATGACCCTTCGGCGACCCCTCAGAGACAGTCCAGACGCTTCTCTGGAGTACAAAATGAAGCCCCAGACAGCTCCAATTTATTCCTCAGTCGGAGAGATTCAAACACCTCTTCACAAATGGATCGAAGCAGCTCATTAACTGCGACGCCCAACAATTTTGCCAGACAGCTCGATCTGACAGAGAGCAAAGGATTTGTTACGTCTTCGGAGACCCAATCCATCGCCTCGACCCCTCATGGGCAGCCCAGGCAAATATCTATAGGAAATAATGACAGTCTAGAGTTCCTTCGAAGGGGTTCAAACGTCTCATCGCAAACAGAGAGCACCCTTTCGATTCTAGATCCATCCCCAACAGTCCCGGAGAGAAAAAAACGGACGACCCGGCAAATTGTCCGTCTGTTTGTTCTCAATGCGGCCGGAGTCACTTGCATCCTTATGCCCATTTTATCTGGCTCTTATACGAAAGGAGACAAGACTCCCTCCCTCATCGCTCTGGAAATCGCTTCGCTTGCCAATTTTACCTTGCTGGGGATCTCTCACGCCCCTGCAAAATGGGCGATCAGCAGCGCCCTTCTCGTCGGAGGGGCGATGGAAGGGTATCGCTCTTTTCTTTACCGTTTCTTAACTAGATATCCGATCGACACCTGGCCAGATAAGATCCTCATCACATCGGCCGCCTTTTTTTCTCTCATCCCCTCGGCTGCGGCACCAACGGTTGGGACCTTCTTTAAGTCTAAGAATTCTGTCGAGAAATTCTGGAAAAAGCGGGGCATCTCAGCCTTGGCTCAATCGGTTTGGTCAGCCGGCACCTCTCTGACCGCCTACATGGAGATCTTTAAAGCCTTTCCAAAAGTAGGAAAAGTCTCTATCGATGACACAGCCTTTGCTGTGTCGATGATGGGCCTTTCGTCGCTTGCTGCATTCGGTGCAGTCTGGGCGGGCGGAAGCCGGAAGGCTATTGTCTTGGGATTGGGGATGGGACTTTTGGCCTCGGCTCTTTTAAGCTTTGAGTCGAAGACAGATCCATTTCAAGCGATGGGAATGGGGTGGGGCGTTGCCATGCTCGTCGCAGGGAGCATCGGGGCGTTTAAAAGTTGATCTGTCCTCTGACGAAGAGACCGCTCAAAGTCAAATCAGACCCATCTGGAGGCGAGACCAATGTACTAAACCAATCCATTCGCATCTGGCCCAACCAGATCTGCTCTTCCCAGCCAACAATGATCTCTAGGCTACTTGCTTCTTTGAGAGCCCATTTTTTGGAAAGGCCCACTTGGATTTGCGCAAACGGAGCCACTCGCTGCACAAAATCACAAACGGTGATTTTAGATCCAGGCGGCGCCTGAAGGAGATCTCCATAGGTCGTCTTTAAGGAAAAAAAACCAAAGAGCGTAGAAAAATTCGCTCCAGCAAAAACCCCAAAATTCCTGGGAAGCCAAAATTGAAGCTCCAAGCCAATTTTCGGCCCGATTCCCCAAAATTCGCTTTTCCCTGTCACTTTTTGCGGGGTATTGTCCATCGGGGCATCGATCTGGTAGTTCGTATATTCCGCTGTCACCCTCTGATGAATCCAGCTGCTTTGCACTGCAATCATCGGCAAGACCCGAAAGGAACCAGCAGCCCCTACACAGCTCCTAAGAAAGCAATCCACTGAGTTGAGATTGACACTCCACTTCCCTCGAACCTCTTGGACTAATGAATTTCCAGCCGATCCAAAGACAGGGATCGCAAGTCCCGCATAGATCCCATACTCGGAATTGTCGGTCCGCACTGCAGGAGGTTTGGCGAGGAAACAAATCCAAGAAGCTCCCAGTTCAAGATTTTCTGGCGGCAAAGGAACGATCAGTTGGGCCCGCACGCCCCGATCCCACCCAAAACTCTGTTCAATGGAACGGATCACAGGCTGGTAGGTAGGGTTTTGGGGAACCCTTCTCGCATAGACAAGAGAATCTTCTACCGCTTTAAAATAGAGAAAATCGACAGAAAAAATCGCCTTTCTCCCAGAACAGACCGGATCACCCTTCCAATCGGCATTCGCGGAAACTTCCACGGGCGCCTCTCCCCAATAACTTTCAACTAGCCACTCATTTTCTTCTGCAAAAAGGGGGGAAAAGCTGAAAACAAGAGAGAGAGCGAGGGGTCGTAGCATCGTTACACCACTTCGCTCTTAAATAATTCGTCCAAGCTCGAAAGGGAGAGCTCCCTATTTTTTATTTTTGGAAATTCCTTAAATTTGTTTTTCTTCATAAACAACTCCAGGCTCATCACAATGAGATCCTTCATGCTGACCCCGATCAGGGAAGCTGCAGCTTTTAATTTTTTATGGTTTGAAATCGAAACGTCTATTGTAATCCTCGATGTCTTTCGCGTCATAGTCCCTCTCGTTCTGATCCGATACATAGCTGAATTGCTGAATTAAGGAAATATGGAAAATATACATTCCTGATTGCTTGTAATTTGTGTAACCGTTACACATATTGAAGTGACTGAATGACCCCCATGCAATCTGACCACTTTATCCTCGTCCTGGCCCAAAAGAGCCTCAAGAGCCTTAAGCCGCGCATCGCCGAACTCGATGGATTTTACAATCAATTGGGCTATGCATTTCCAAGCCATCGAAAAAAAGAAGTCGAGGCGCTCTTTCGGGATTTTGACCCAAAAAAACTAAAAATCATCGAGCAGCCCCTGACCTCTCCTAGCTTTTCTGCCTACGCCCAGTCTCACAAAGTCGACTTCACCCGCCGGGCGCTTTTGGCAAAAAAAATGGAACTCGGGCAAGCACAAAGCAGCTTTTCCACATCCGCCTCTTCGGAGGAGGAAGCTCTAGCAGAATCCCACCTCTCCGAAGGCGAAAGGGAGCTTCTTTTGCGGCTACTGCATGAAGAGGAGGCCCTCAAGGAGCAGCTCGCCTGGGCCGAAGCGATGGAAAAAACCTCGCTTGCCCCCTCTCGAAAAATTGATCTCCATTTCCTCTCATCGCTTAAAGAAAATTATCTTGAGACAGATGCCCCGCAAAAAGAGCGGCTCATTTACTGGACCGACCCGATGGGAGTCAAACATGCTTTTCTTCCCAAAGGCATCGTCGCGATGATCGTCGGCGCAGGAGGTGTTGGAAAAACGCACCTCATTGCTCATCTAGCTCTTTGTGTAGCCACAGGAGTCCCGTTCCTTGGGAATTTTGAAATCGAGCGCCCTGGGGCCGTCTGCATGGTCCTAGGTGAAAATAAAATGGACGACATCCACCGCCTCCTCAGAAAAACAGCTAAAAATATGAAGCGGATGTTGGAAGAAAATAAAAAACGGCCCGAATACCGGCAATTTGCTCTCTTCGATCCGAATCCCTTGAACGGAGCACCGGAGCGACTCTGCATCTCGACTGTCCATGGAGTTAATTCCCATTTCTTACGCGAAGGACGCCCTACCGATTTTTACTCCCATTTTTTAGAGGGCCTGAAACAAAACCAACCCAAAGAAGGATGGTCTCTGATCATTCTCGATCCGATTTCCCGGTTTGCTGGATTGGATGCCGAAAAAGATAACGCAATTGCCACCGATTTCATCGCACTCCTTGAAAGGATGTCGGAAGAATTGACGGGGCACCCCACCGTCTTAATCTCTCATCATAAACCGAAACCCTCCGTCAGCAATAA
>JAZKAZ010000094.1:10601-11005 GCA_040388845.1 Chlamydiota bacterium
TTGGGGGCGAGATGAAACGCAACATCAGTTTATCGTTGGTCTTTGGTCTGGGCGTAGCGCTGCTGGGCTGCCAGACCGCGGACGTGCAAAGTGGCCCGCAACCGCCGCCCGAGGCGCAAGCGGCCTGACAGACGGGGTCCGATGGCAAGCCAACCTAGATAAACAAGACGACCGACGGATGGCTTTCCGGATCGTCAAATCGAATTTCACCGCCATTCCCACCGATTTCCGGATCCGGAAAGAAGATGATGGAACTTTAAGCTACGACCAGCCCATCGAACCCGTTTCCAAAACAACAAAATCTCTCAAGGAATACGACTTAAAGAAGCACCTGTGAAAAGGAGTGTACGATGTCTGAAATAGAATCCCCCTCCGAAGCCATTTCCTCTCTTTATTTGGCTCCT
>JAZKAZ010000095.1:0-3696 GCA_040388845.1 Chlamydiota bacterium
GAAGAAAACCGGCATGTGCGGGCAAAAATCGCAGGCAAGCGGCTGGAGCGGAGCTCTTACCAGGGGCTTTTCCCGATTGGAATGGGGAAAGTCTACGAGGGGACCCACTTTGTAACAGCCCATAAATCTCCTGATTTGGATACGACGGTTGCCTCTTTTTGGGGGTGGATGGATGCTTTTGCGGCGAGGGTTGGGGACGGGTTGCATGTGTGGAATCTTCCTGGAGGGCCGCCTCCTTCACAGATTGAAATCGATTGGATATTCCGCGATATTTTTGGGCCCGCTATCTTTTCTCATCTTCCCAAAAACCGGACTGCTTTGAGTCTGACAGGCAATGATCTGATGACCCAAAAAGGATTTGTTCGTAAAAAACTCTCCGATTCGATTGCGGAAGTAGATCACGAGCGGGAGCACAATGCAGTTGTGATTGTAGATGATCATGGGTTTTATCTGGGAGATTGGAGAAATGTCGATGTAGAAGGGGTAAGACAAGTTATCTTGCTCCTCAGCAGCTGTTTCCGATGGTTTGAAAATAACCTCCATCTCCATTTGATCTCTCTTTTTACGAAGGTCAAACTTTCGTTTGATGAGGTTGCGCCCCTTTTACATCCTCTTTTTAGTTTGAAACTTAAAAGTTGCGAGCCTGCGCGTGAATTTACGTCTAAACAGAAGGTTCTGGTAGAGAATTTTCTCAAGTCCGTACTTGGGATTACCCAAGGACTGGAGGCCACATTTGAAGAGTTGAGCCAGCAGATAGCAAAATGGGGCGAGATTCCGTTTGAGGGCCTGCCTGCGATCCTTGCTCAAATGAAGAAGACTCATTTGTTTGATTCGGCAGGTCTGCTTATTGAGGAGCGTCCTCCGATTTTCTCATTTTTAGAAAAGACAATCAAAGCCTTGCATGAAGGGATTTATAAAATGCGGAGCCGGTTAGAGAGGCTCGATATCGCCCTTAAGATCAAATACAACGTGTTCGGGCATCACCCCAATTATGTCAGCGTGCGGTCGGACGTCGAGGAGATCCGCAAAAAAATGGATTCCTATTCCTCACTGACGGTGGTCTACCCCGATTTAGGGCATTTGGATCCGGTGGGAGTGGTTCAGGCAGCCGATCTGCGCAAAAATACCCTGGGAACTGTATCGCTCCGCGATTTTTGCAACCGCGATGAAATGGGCATTCCCTCCTATCTAGAAGTGATTTCTGTGATCGATCATCATAAGTCGCAGCTCAATACATTTGCCGCCCCTCTTGCCATCATTTCGGATGTTCAGTCGAGCAATACGCTTGTGGCAGAGATCGCTTTCCAAATCAACGACCTTTATTCCCTGTCTGGACAAAATGGGGCTGAAGTCGACGCTCAAATCAAAGAGTGTTCTGCCCAAGATTCAGCGACTTCGAACCGTGTGCTGCAGCGGCTTTTAAAACGGAAACTCATTTTCCAAAAGAAAAGTCCCTTTTTCATAGATCCAGACCGCGAATTCATTGAATATCTCCATTTTCTCTATGCAATTCTCGATGACACCGATCTTTTGAGTAAGGTGACGGTTGTGGATGTGGAATGCGTGGTATCTCTTCTAAACCGGCTCAAGTCTTTAAATGAACGAAGAGAGGTGGAAATCCTTTCTTTAGATGATCTTCCTCGCGACAAGAATTTTCCAAAGCTGGCAGCAAAACGGATTTTGCAGTGCGAAGATATGTATTCTCTCTACCGAAAGGTTTATCAGGCCCGTGAGGAGGAAGTAGAGAAAAATCTTGCGCGTGCAGCAGCGGATGAGCCTTCAAATATTTTTGCAGACACTAAGGAGCAAAATGAATGCTGCCGCGTGGGTCAAACAAAGATATTCGTTAATAATGTTCCATTATTTGACAAATATGCAGATTCGATCCGTCGCATTTGGTTGAAATCGGCAATGAAGATTCATAAAGAAAAGCCAGAAATCAATCTTCATGTCCATATGATCAGTACGATTGTCAGTGCAGATGAGGTTTATCATGGGACGCCCCAGAACTATTCCCACAAGGATGAATTTTGGATTTGGATCCCGTCAGAAGAAGTGGCAATCGAGCAGCTAAAGCGCTTCCTCAATGCATTCCAAGAGTCTCCGGCATTAAAAAATAATCCCTTGGAAGTGCAATTCTTGGGTTCAAATGCAAGCGAATTAGCGATGATTTTCAATGAGAGCTTTCTGGAAATTCCCCAAAAATCGCTCCCCAAAAATCTGCCAATTGCAGTGCTCAAGCTGAGTCCCGGCTCTCTCAATTCCCGCAAGGCAATGGTGACCCCCTATCTGCCCACTCGAGGAACCTGATTGTTTGCTTTTCGTATATCAAAATCTCTCTTATGCTTTGTGTCTCTGTGGTTAAAATTTTTTCATAAGCCTATGACATTACAGGCTTTGAAAAAAAATTAACCACAGAGACACAGAGTATAAGAGAGATTTTATTGGATAATAACGCGGGAGAGCTTCCCGCGTTGTTGGTTTTGAAGGCTTCTTAGAAATCGACTTTAAAGTCGAGTGTCAATCCGGCCGTACTTATGTTTTCAGAGTTCGGTGCAATTTCCTCTGAAAAGCCGGAAGGATAGACAAAGTGAGGCAAGTTCATATAGTAGTTGACTTCCCAACCTAGATTCAATCCCACAAACATCCGGTTTCCACAAACACAGATGCAGTCTCCCCAGCCGAGGCCCAGATTCATTTGTAAATGGGGCACAACTTTCCAAAAATTATTTGTATCTGTGACATTGCTAGTGAGCAATGTAGCGTTTTGCAGGAGCTGCGAGCTGGTTTGCTGATTTTTGAAAACTTTTCCATAAAGAAGCGCCGTGGAGAGATTTCCAAAGAATTTAAATCCTCTGCAGAATCTCATGTTTCCATTTATCCCCATTCTAGGTCCGAGGCCCCAATAGTTTGTTCTGGCATGATAAGTGCCTGGAGTGACGTTTCTAAGCGTGGCAGAGAGCGCTGGATTTTGATCGGATATAGAAATTCTTAAGTCTCGCTCGATCCACCCCCCCTCAGGGCCAAAAAAAGGTCTGAGCGTAAGGGATTCGCTGAGATAAAAGTCTCTGCCGATTTCTAGATCGCCCATATTCAGGAGCATTCGGTAGTTGCACTTTGCTTGCGCAACATTGAAGGGAACGATAAAAAGCCACGTGCTGATGATCCCTGTTTGATTGGGAGTCGTTTCAACCTCGTGATTTTCTCCTTTATGATTTTGGTACCAAGTCCAATTTAAATAGACATCCCATCCATCATACGGAGTATTCCAGCCCAAGCCTACGCGAAAGCCCGGATCCCAATTGAAATTCATCCGAATGATTTTGCCCTGATTTCCAGGAAGAAAAGTAGTAAATGGGAAAGCTTGAGAGGGGAAGTCTGCTGTTTGGGCAAAAGCAATTGTAAAATCATCTTCGTGGGCAGTCCACCACAAGAAACTCGCTGTCGCAAAAATTCCATTGATTCCTTCACAGCCTCGCGCAGAGGGTGTGACATCCCGGCAGGGACGGAGACAGCAAGGAGTGTTTCGGATTGGTTCGGGCGCCACCTGACAAGAAGCCATTGGCGCGGCTCCTATTTCCTGTTCAGAATCTTCAGAGATTGCAAAAAGAGAGGAGGTGATCGCTAGTGCACTTAAAAATAATGTGCTGCCTAAAAATTTATCGCGCATAAAAATCCCTTAAAAATTGTGGTCTA
>JAZKAZ010000095.1:3706-5168 GCA_040388845.1 Chlamydiota bacterium
TTATAGAGGATAAATTCAAATGTCAATTTTATTATCCCACAACCTTGGATTCGGACCGAGGCGAGAGCTCCTGCGACAATATTTGTGGAAGGTTGTGGTAGTAGAGGAGACAGGAAAAAGGAGCGATAAGGTTCGCTCCTTTTTCGAATTATTTGGGTTGTTCTTCTTCTTCTTCGATGATTTCGAGATTGACGCGGATTCCATTGCGGCTCGCGACAGACATGAGAAGTGTGCGGATCGCGTTGATGGTTTTCCCTTTTTTGCCAATAATTTTACCAATATCTGACTTTTCAACGGCTAATTCGATGATCAGAGTATGAGTACCTCCGATTTCGTTGATGCGCACTTGATCAGGGTGATCGACTAAGTTCTTAACGATGTATTCTACAAATTCTTTCATAGTGGGGTGCCTCTTTCGGTTGAGGGGTCATTCAAAATTCAAAAAAACTGTACCCTCTGTGAATAAATTTTACAACATTTGTCAATTAAGTGCGAGGAAGTTCATAGCCTCCTGGAGGGTAATAATTTTTTTTAAAGGTAAGGAGTTATAAAATGACAGGCGCGCAGAGAGATGGGCCACAAAGACGCCGCATCCAAACTTTTAAATCATCCGGAATCGGAGCACAAAGACGCATGGGGACACCCGTAATGGGATGGTCGAATGCGAGTCTGTAAGCGTGCAGCAGCTGCCGGTTAGGCCCTTGAAGGTCACTTCGTTTTCCATAAACGGGATCCCCTAAAATGGGACATCCGAGGTGTTTCAGATGAACTCGGATTTGGTGAGTTCTTCCTGTTCGAGGCCGAATTAAGACAAGGCTTGATTGATCATTGAAGGCAGCTACTTGAAGTTCCGTGATGGCCTCCCGTCCGTCTGGCAAAACGGTCATTTCCTTTCGATGGACAGGATGGCGGCCGATCGGCAAGTTCACAACTCCATTTTGAGGGCGACCTGAGCAAATGGCCAGATAAAGCTTTTCCATTTGCCGATTTGAAAAAAGTTCGATGAGGTTCTGATGGGCAGCCGTAGTCTTGGCGGCAACCAATACGCCTGTTGTATCTTTATCGAGGCGATGGACAATTCCGGGGCGCAAGGGATCGGTTCCCGGTGCGATATTTTGGCAATGTCCGAGAAGGGCATTCACAAAAGTTCCCGACCAATGTCCAGGAGCTGGATGAACTACCATGCCCGCTGGCTTATTGATGGCGAGCAAGTATTCGTCCTCGTATAAAATCTCAAGAGGAATGGATTCGGCTTGAAGGGAGGTTTCGGGAGTGGCTTGGAAGCAGATTTCGATCTCATCTCCCTCTTCGGGAAGGATCCGTTTTTTGACCGGCTTGCCATTGATTAAAACACATCCGATTTCAATCAAATGTTGAAAATAAGTGCGAGAAAGATGGGGAAAGCGTGATGCAAGGAGTTTGTCAATGCGAACGCCCTCGTCGTCTTCTCCAGCGAAGAGAA
>JAZKAZ010000096.1:0-1680 GCA_040388845.1 Chlamydiota bacterium
AATATTCAATCGTTTTTTGATGAAGTTTTTTTCGAGTCAAAAGTTCTAACGATCTCTTTGTCAGTATCTCCAATCTCTGTTTCAGTTCTCGTAATGATTTATTTCGCCCGCTGGAGATAGTCGCTTTGCTTCTTCCCAAGCTCCATTCCTTGGCGAATCATATAGACCAGATTATAAGCCATCTTTTCCTGTCCAACCTCATCTGGGGCATATGCAAAGTGAAATGACAGCACAAAAAAATCATGGTGCAATGATAGGAAGAACCCATTTTCTGGAAAAGAAAAACGGGAGATTTCACGCTCTATTTTTAGGAAAAACCATGTATGTTTTAGATTTAATTGATCCCATATAAATAAGCTGCTGTTCCTACCACATAACTCCCTGCACCCGCCGTTACCTGAATCGTAGAAATGGCGGCTGTACTTCGAACGTTTCCAGCGTGAAATTGAATATATCCAATAACCGCAGGATCATCCGCAATTGCAAGAGCGCGAATCGGATGTCTAAAAGTGGTGAGGGTGTATCCAGGGAAATCTACTTCAATAAAGGAAGCCACGGTATTAGTATTATTCCAAGAAGGACCGATATTAAAACTAACACTATTTGAAGTTGCGGAATTAGTTGTTGTTGCTCCATTCGAAAACCATGTTATATAATCATATCCAGTTGAAATTCCATTTACTTTTAATTGATTATCAGAAATGGTAGTATTTATTGCGCTTACTAAAATCATTTTTAAATGGTTGTAGGTTTGAGGAATGCTAGAAAATGTTATAATTGTTTGGGTTGAAGCTAATATTTGTTTACTTATCAAAACCATTCCATTCGCTGGGGCCCATCCTCCAGGAACTGCTGTGGGACTTGTATCGTTGTAGAAGTAAGGAGTATTAGCTGTCGTATCGATGATTAATGCCGCTCTCCCAGATTGTGAAGTGGGAGTTCCTGTAGGGGGGCCTGCACAAGTACTCTCGTAGATAAATCCATCTGTAGCATTCGTTGCCAAAGCCGCGCTATTCATCACTAAAGAACCGCTGACAGCTAGACCATTTGAAGGCGCAGCAGTGCCGGCAGCAAAACCTATCTGAGCTCCGCTCAGTGCTCCTCCAGAGGGCGCATCTATTGCATTTGAACTCGTCCATTTGCGAATGTTTGTAAGTTGCTGATCATCTGTGACCTTCTTTTTTAGAAAGGGGCGGCGTCTTTTTCTAGGCGAAACATCTCTTGATAAATCGGCAGCTCTATTACTCTCGTTTACTTCTATGTCGGCAGATTTTGAGTTCCGATCTTGGGCTTTATGTTGGGAATGCGCATCGAAAATATTCTGGTTGGCGGCAGCAATTGGCCGATGTTCGGGTCTGAGGTTGGGAGAAGGAGTAGCAGAAATCGTTGGAGTTATAATGCCTAAAGTCCATGTTCCACTGATAGGCCTGGAGGCAGCCTTGATCTTGCTGTCCTCTTGCCAGATAATCATCGCAACGCCCGAGGAGTCTATCTCAAGTTTAGGCGCTGAAGCAGGCACCATTCCAGACGATAGAGGGATGGGCATACTCCAACTTCCATTCAATGGCAAATCGCTTGTCATGATCATCCCATTTTCTATCCATGCAGCGGTCATATTTCCAAAAGGATCTGAAGAGATGGAAAGTGCAGGACAGATGTTAGATGGGGAAACAGGAATCT
>JAZKAZ010000097.1:0-1991 GCA_040388845.1 Chlamydiota bacterium
CTTAGTTGAAAGAATTATAAAATTTATTTTTGAGCGATCCGAAGAGGCCAACTTATGATTAAGTTTCCCATGAAGTTCGAAGCAGAGGCATCTGCCCCTTCAGGCATTGCGGTTCCTTGGACCGCTCAAGCGGGAAGTTTGCCGCCGATTCCAAGTGCAATTCCCCCTGAATTTATGGGGCCGGGTGCCGGCTACTCCCCTGAAGACTTATTTGCGTTGGCCCTTTTGAATTGTTTGATTGCCTCATTTAAAGTCTATTCTGAAAAATCAAATGCTCCTTTCCAGGAAATCAACGGAAAAATTGCCCTGACCGTTGATAAAATCATAGGGACTTCAGGGTTCGGGATGACTCAAGCCGATATTTTTTTAAATGTCACAGGAGCTGCCGATATAGAGAGAAGCCGGAAAATTCTGGATTCTGCGATTAAAGATTGCGCAGTCAGCAATTCGATCAAAACCGGCAAGACTTTCCACATCCATGTAGCATAATATTTTACCCTTCTCTTTTCGCCTTGTTTTTAGTACAATGCCAGCGGTTTTTTTATCAAAAATTGGATTGATCTCTATGCTTGGAGCGCAGCTGGTCGGGGAAGTTTCTAGAACGAGCCTCGCTGAAAATAAAGGGTTGGTAGTGATCCTTCTAGGTCCTCCGGGCGCGGGCAAAGGGACCCATGCAGGCCCGCTCAGCGCAAAGCTTAAGGTGCCCCATATTTCTACAGGCGATCTTTTTCGAGAAAATATCCGGAATCAAACCCCGCTTGGAAAGGTAGCGAGGAACTACATGGACAAGGGCAATCTCGTGCCCGATGAAATTGTCCTCAACATGCTTTTTGAAAGAACCTGCGGTGCCGATTGCCAAAATGGGTATATTCTCGATGGAGTGCCCCGCACTCTTGCCCAAGCAAGAACCTTAGAGCTTCATTTAAAAGATCACCTACTCGTCGCTTTGAATTTTCAGATCTCAGATGCAGCGCTCATTGAGCGGATTGGAGGGCGGATCGCCTGCAAAACTTGCGGCAGACCCTATCACAAAAAATACGATCCTCCTCGAATTGAGACCCTTTGCGATCATTGCGGAGGGGAGATTTACCAACGCGATGACGATCGGGAAGAGATCGTCCGAAAACGGCTAGAAGTCTACCGAGCGCAAACAGAACCTTTGATCGCTTATTATGCGCAAACAGGCAGCTTTTTATGCCAAATCGACAGTCATAGGTCCAAAGCCGAAGTCTTTCAGGATGTATTGAATGTACTGCCGGTTATGGCATAGCTTATTCGCATCATTCTCAACACCACTAATTTCTACCACTCTTTGTCTCTGTGTCCTCTGTGGTAAAAACTGAAAAGGCCTAGCTATTCCGCAATCCGCGATGCGACTTTAAGCGCGGCGTCAATGTGAGAAAAAATATGTTCCGCTCCAATGAGTTCCGCTAGACCAAATTGCTTGAGATCTTTTTCTGTTTGGCCCTCTACTCCCGAAAGGAGTAGCACTATTTTATCCTTTTGACATTTCTGATAAAACTCCTTGAGCGCATGCATGCCAGACGCATCGATCATCGGCACTTTCCTCAGCCTCAGAATAAATACTTTGGGAGGGGTTTGGAAATTGGCCATGAGATCTTTTAGCATGTCCGCTGCGCCAAAGAAAAAAGGCCCCTGGATTTCATAGACTTCGACCCCGTTGGGTACTTTTCTTTTGGAAATCGCATCTGGATCACTTTTTTCAGGAAACTCCGTCTCTGGCTCTCGAAAAAGACTTGTCATCTGCACTGCTTTGGAAAAATCGCTCATCCGCTTCATAAAAAGAAAAGAGGCTAAAATCATTCCGACAGAAATCGCCATCGTAATGTCGACAAAAACAGTCAGCAAGAAGGCGGTTAATAAAATAGCCGCATCTCCAATGGGCGCACTCAAAAGGCGGATAAAATGAGTGGCCTCGCTCATATTCCAAGCGACCATCATCAGAACGGCTGCAAGTGCTGCGAGCGGAA
>JAZKAZ010000098.1:0-1648 GCA_040388845.1 Chlamydiota bacterium
TTTTGCCTCTTTCGATGACGAGATCGAGAAATGCGATGAGAATTCTTTCGGCCTCTAGCCTGTCGTCTTTTTGAAGGACTTCTAGAAAAACCTTTGTTAAGATTGGTTGCTTGTATTGGAGGATAAAAGAAGTGTTTTCCAGGGGAAATCGATATTTGCATCCCATGGAATCGACCAGGGTCAATCGTTTCCCCGAAGATTCGGTTTTGCCTAAATGGAGGGCTAAGACGCCAGTCTGATTTCTTAATTCCTCGTAAGAAAGAGAAAAACTGTTGAGCACAAACTGTTTTTGCAAAGATTGCTGGGTGCGGAGCTTTTCTCCGTAAGACTTCCAATTCATTGCCCGAAGCCAGAAAGGGGATTTAAAAATGTCTGTTCTTAGAAGTTTGATCACATACTTCCCATCTTCGCTTGCAAAAGCAAAAGATTGGCGTCCCCGCCCGATGTAGAAAAAATCTTGGGAGAGCGCGCATTCTGCTTCTTTGCTCCAGATGTCGGATGGCCCGTTTTCTAGAGCTTGGATGCGCCTGGGGCTAAATCCATCTTTTACTATATACCAGGCTTTTCCAATGCTTAGGCAAAAAACAAGGAGGCCAACTAGAGAAAAAATTTTTCTCATCAGAATAGGGGACATATTATTGGTTTTAAGTGTAATCTGGATCGAAGATTTTGTCGAGGCAGCTAAAGATGTGTGGTTTTGTCGGTTGGGTGGATCCAAAACCTCAAAGCAGAGGGGTGCTGGAGAAGATGACGACGCGGATTTCTCATCGGGGACCCGATGCGTCTGGGTATTATTACAAGGGGCAGGCAGCTCTCGGGCATCGGAGGCTTGCGATCCTTGATCTGGAGGCGAGCACTCAGCCTATGATGAGTGCAGATGGGCGCTATGTCCTTGCTTACAATGGGGAGCTCTATAATTTTCGAGAGCTCAAGCGCGAGCTCGAGGCGCTTGGGAAGACATTTCGGACAGCTGGCGATACCGAGGTTTTACTTCAGGCGCTCATTGAATGGGGAGAGGAAGTTTTGCCTCGGCTGCAGGGGATGTTTGCCTTTGCCTTTTGGGATGCGGCAGAGGAGCACCTGCTTCTTGCGCGCGATCATTTAGGCGTAAAACCTCTTCATATTTTTTGGGATGGACAGCGTCTTTTATTTGCATCTGAAATCAAGGCTCTTCTGGAGCATCCAGCCGTATCTCGAGAGATTGATTCCAATGCAATTGGTCTTTATCTCGAATGCCAATATATTCCAGCTCCCTTTACGATCTATCAGCAGATTCGGAAGCTTCCGGCAGCTCACCTCCTGTCTTTGAAAAAAGGGGTCTTTAAGCAAAGACGATATTGGGTTCCAAGTTATCTTCCAAAGTTTGAGTTCGACGAAGAAACGGCGCTTGAGAAATTGGAAGCAGAACTCAAAAGATCCGTTGCATCGATGCTGATTTCTGATGTACCTCTGGGTGTATTTGTCAGCGGCGGTATTGATTCCTCATTGATTGCAGCGCTGATGCAGAGAGAGGCGGGACACTCGCCTAAAATCTTCCACCTTGGATTTGAGAACCCCGAGCACAGCGAGCATATTCATGCGGCCCGGGTGGCCTCTTTTCTTGGAGCGGAACATCATCCGCTGATTGTCCATGCAAACGACATGATTG
>JAZKAZ010000099.1:0-3907 GCA_040388845.1 Chlamydiota bacterium
GGTCAGCTAGAGACATATATTTACGGCAATGAGCAGGAATATTACAAAGGATACCAACAATCTTATTTTGCAATTACCTGTAAAAGAGGAGGTTGGGATTGTTTAAGGCATTATGAAATTTTAGCCAATGGCTGTATTCCCTATTTTCTAGATTTGGATCGATGCGATGCAAAGACGATGGCTTTTTTGCCAAAAGATCTGATTCAGGAGGCAATGCATTTAGAAGGTGTTTCTTATTTGCATATCGACCATGAGAAATTCAATTTAGCTAGATATTACGAGATCTTGAATCAATTGCTCGAATACACTCGGAATTATTTAACAACCAGAAGGTTGGGAGACTACATTCTGAAAACAGTCAATTATTCCGGCGTGGGAAAAATTTTGTATTTGAGCTGCCAGGTTTCCCCCGATTATCAGCGATGTTTGAGTTTGATTGGGCTGAAAGAGATCCTTGGAGAAATGCTCGTAGATGTCCCTAAAATTGAACATATCTACAAGAACTATTCCCATCCCGAATCCTTGTATGGGAAGGGTTTTACTTATACACGCATTTTAGATGATGTGCCAGTGGATAGAGAAAACATTGAAGAGAGAATTAAAAACAAGGAATTCGAATTGATTATATACGGATCTGTTCATAGGGGACTTCTCTATCACGACCTCGTTTGTCAAACCTATGAACCTGAAAAGATCGCCTATTTATGCGGAGAAGATTTGCATCTTTGTGAATACGTTACTTTCCTCCATTCATCTCCTTTTTTTTTACGGGAATTTGAAGGAAATGATTCCCATTGAAAAATTCAGTCGTAGAGCGTATAAAAATTTTACCCGCATCCTTTGGGAGGTATTTTAGTGAGAAAGATTTGTGTCCTTCTTTCGTTATTTTATTGTTCATTACTCCAAGCTTTGGAATTCGACGTTCATAAAACTTGCGCTCTGATCAAGGAGATGATTTTAGCCCAAGAAAAGGGTGCCTATCTCTGTTTTTCAGAAGCTGACATCCGCGTAGCTGTAGGACGACAAGGCGATCTTTGGGATCAAATCGAAATGCAAGAGATTCTCGCGCTCAATGAGGAAAATGTCCTGAAAAGTAGATTTTTGCCCTATACTGCTTTGAATGGAAGCAGAAATGGGGATCAATGGGCATTAGACGTATTCACCCGCACAAAACATTCTTGGATTGATTCTTATGCTGCCTTAGCCCCTGCCTTTTTAAGTACAATTCATAGAGAAGACTGCATTCGGTTTTTTCAATTTCTCCAATCGAAGAATGTGCTCATTGTAGGCGATTCTTACATTGAACCTGAAATCCAAAATCTTCTTTTCGGGCGTAATGCAGAGT
Organism: Chlamydiota bacterium; assembly: GCA_040388845.1. Taxonomy (GTDB): domain Bacteria; phylum Chlamydiota; class Chlamydiia; order Chlamydiales; family SM23-39; genus JAZKAZ01. Next base: position 1,346 of record JAZKAZ010000099.1, read on the forward strand.
TCATTTCAAGTAACGATACCGATCGAATCGAACTAGAAAATTACACGGTGATTCTCTTGTGTATGGACTCAGAGGGGAAAGTTCTTGCGAAAAGACTTCTCGATCAGCTTGGCCCCATTTTTATTATCGACTTCAGCGGTTTTAAAGAAGCTCTTTGCAATTGGAATACAGATACTTGGGAAAAATGGATCCAAAAAGAAAATAGGATCAAAATTCTCTATACCTCGGCTCTGATTCCCCATAAATTTGAAGAAAGGCAGCGGGAGTATGTTGCATGTCTTAAACTTCTTGAGAAGTATGGCTATAAAGATAAAACCTATGTGGTTGAATCTGGCCCCTATACCTCTCTTTCGGTTTTTGATGAATATTGCAGCCATGTGTTCTATTCCAATACAAATGATATGAGTTTTACGAACAAGGGAGTGAATGAATCAAAAGCTTCTTTAGCAGCCTTTAATTATTTCGATTTCGATGATGAGGATATGATCATTAAACTTACGGGAAGATATCTTTTTAATAGTGATCATTTTTTAAAGATGGTGGAGTCCCAGCCAGACGTAGATGCATTTGCCAGTAAGCATCCCAGTCTTGGGGTCACTACCGGTTGTTTTGGAATGCGCTCCAAATATTACAAACGAATGTTAAGAGAACTCGATTTTGTTGAAATGGAAAGAAGATCCATCGATTTTGAGCGAGAAGTATACATATTTCTTCAAAAAATGATTTCTGAAGGAGCAAAAGTGGTTTATCTAGACAAAATTGGAATTACTGCAAATGTCGCAAACGCTGAGGTGCAACAATGGTAAAAATGATTCGTTTGTTTTTTGTTTTTTGTATTGTGAATGGGGGGATTGGAAATTCGGTAGAGCTTTCTGATGTATATGAGAAGAACTGTTCTGACCCCTGTGATATCAATGAACATCTTCCTGCGCTTCGCAAGCTGGCAGCTGAGTGTTCTACGGTCACTGAAATTGGAATCCGAGAAATTGTATCTACTTGGGGGATTCTTCAAGGGTTATCGGAAAGTAAAGGCGAGCATCGCTCCTATATCGGCATTGATTTAAATTACCCCGAGTTGAATCAGCTATTTTTAGCAGACCAGTTAGCAGAATCCAATGGGGTTTCTTTTCACTTTTGGCAAGCCAATGATTTTCATATCGACATCGAGCCGACCGATATGCTTTTCATCGATTCATGGCATACCTATTGTCATTTGACGTATGAGCTCGAAAAGTTTTCTCCCAAAGTGCGCAAGTACATAGCTATGCACGATACAAGTGAGCCCTGGGGAGATGAAGATGAGCCGTTCTATCAGGGGATCATCCCAGAATATCCCGCACATATCAATCGAGTAAAAAGGGGACTCTGGCCGGCCGTAGATGATTTTTTAAAGAGTCATCCCGAGTGGCGTTTGAAGAAACGCTATTTGAATAATCATGGGTTTACCATCCTCGAACGGGCTGTGCCTCTGAATTAGGTCGAAGAGAAAATTCTCCTCGACTAGAGGAGGATTTTCTCAAGTCTTTTGGTTTAATTCATTCAACTTGAGCGCAGAAAGCATGAAGGCATCGGTGCCGATTTCCACATTTTGGGTCTTTCCCTGGATTTTTATTGGGGCATAGCCTTTCTGAATTGCATCATTCAATTCTTTCAGTGTGAAGAAGTGGAGGGAAATACTTGTTTCCGCAGCGTCTCTTTGATGAGCCCCGAATTTGGAAATTTCCACCTTTACAAGAGGGATGCCGCCGAGGGTAATGCCTGAATCGAGATTGATTTTCCCAAGAGGCGTGACTTTGTCGATTTGCGCTCCTGTTTCTTCTTTCAATTCTCGTTTAATCAGCGCAAGCAGACTTTCGCTACCTTCTCCAACTCCTCTTGGAATCTCTAGAACCCATTTACGCAAAGGGTGCCGATAGGTAGAAATGAGCATAATTTTCCCATCGGGTAAAACCGGCAAAAACGCAGATCCAAGAATTCCTTTGAAAGCCTGTTTCCAAAAGAAACGTCCGTAAACCCCGTAAGTGCCATTGGGAAATTTGACTGGGTCGCAAACCCAAATTTGCCACTTATTTTCTCCGATAATTCCAACTTTTTGCCCGGTGTCTTTTTCAATTTCCGCAATTTTATTGTGATCGAGAACGATTTCAATTTCTCCCTTTTCGGCATTTCCGAGCGGTCCTAAAAGTTCAGCATATTGGTGGAGGAGATCGAAATAGGATGTAAGGCGCGTACCAAAGGGCTCTGTTTGTTGGGGAGGCTTATAGGTTCCATAGGCCAAAATGCCGGCAGTACTTGCTGCTGCGCCGATCGCGAGGCCAATCGCAAATGGTTTTTTCCCAGAATGGGACGAATACTGATCGGGGGATAAAGGAGTTGGGGGAGTTGAATGAAAAGACGATCTAATATGAGAAGAGATCCAGCGATAACGATCTGCATTTTGCGGGATGGGAAGACATCTTCCGGTGAGTCCAAAATTGAATGAATTTTTTAGGGAAGGTGCTGTGTAGGAAATGGGCGATCTGATTGAACGGGTAGTCGATTGGATCATTGGGTACTCAAATT
>JAZKAZ010000100.1:0-8005 GCA_040388845.1 Chlamydiota bacterium
TTGCTGAATTTAACTCGAGAGCTTGCGCGTCTTTTACAAGCAGGGATTCCCCTTTTTGAAACGCTCTCTGCGCTGGTTGAAAAATATCAGGGTCAAAAAGCTCATTCGATTTTGCTTGGGTTGTCTGATGGAGTACGGAGCGGAAAGTCGTTTTCTGAGGCGCTCGCAAGCTATCCTCAAAGTTTTGATGTCTTGTATATCGCTATGATTTCTAACGCGGAAAAGACTGGAGCTTTGAGCACAGCTTTAAATGAACTGGGGCAGCTTTTGCAAAAACAGCTCCAGGTGCGCAAACAACTCATCGGGGCTCTTCTTTACCCAGCTATGTTAGGTACCTTTTGCCTCATCGTTCTTTCTTCTCTTCTTTTTTTTGTGATCCCCTCTCTCAAAGAATTGTTTGACGATCGCAATCTCCATCCGTTCACGCAAATTGTTTTTGCGGCAAGCAGCTTTGCCATCCATTCGAAGGGATGGCTTTTAGCTGGGGTTTGTCTCTTTGTTTGCGCAATTGTGGCGGCTTTTTTTTCCCCTCGATGGAAGGAAAAAATCACTAGCCTAACTCTTCGCATGCCTTTTTTAAAATCACTTCTTGCAAAAGTTGCTTTTGTCCGTTTTTGCAGAGCTGCTGCGACGCTTCTTGAAGGAGGGCTTCCTCTTGTCCAAGCCTTTGGAGAGGCCCGCCATGTGATGCGCCATCCCCTTTTAGAAAAGATCATTGCGCGCGCTGAGGAAAAAATCTCTCAAGGAGAATCCATTCATGTCCCCTTTCAAAATCAACCTTTGATTCCTCCTCTAATTCCCCGGATGCTAAGTATCGCAGAAGAGGGAGGTAAGCTTCCATTTATGATGCGGCAAATTGCAGAAATCTACGAAGAAGAATTAGAAAAAACACTTGCTCATTTTTCGACAGTGGCTCAACCTGTGCTTCTGCTCGTATTAGGTGGGATCATCGGCTTTGTCCTATTGTCAGTGCTCTTACCGCTGACGGATGTCAGCTCTTTTGCAACAGGTTAACTGGAGAAATTCCATGAAAAAGAAAAAAAGAACGTTCACTCTTCTAGAGATCATGATTGTGATCTTCCTCATCACGCTGATTACAGGCGCAATTGGGTATAATATGAAGGGTTCCTTAGATCGCGGCAAAAAATTCCGAACAATTCAAGCGATGAGTCAGTTAAAAGATCTTTTACTAATGGCTGTAGAAGAGGGAACTGATCCGGAGAAAATTGCTAAGGATCCTGCTAAATATCTGAAAGATTTGGGGATTGCAAAAGATCCAGATAAATTAGTTTGCGATGGATGGGGAGAAGATTTTGATATTAAAGTTTCTGCTGACAAAACGGATTTTGAAATAAAATCTCTGGGTCTAGACAAATACGAGGCTAAAAATAAAAACAGTTCTAAAAAGACTCCACAAAACCCAGTGTCAGGTAGCTAAATAGTCTCAAATCTACCACAGAGAAAAGCAAAAGAATGCGCCTCTGTGTTCTCTGTGGTAAAAACTGATAATGAGCTTAGGTAAAGTTGAATTACGCAACAACGCCGTCTTGAATGGCTAAAAAAAAAGTCCGCAGATCTTTTTTTACTCTTCTAGAGCTTATGGTTGCATTGACAATTCTATTGCTCTCATCTGGCCTTGCGGGATGGAAAATGCATCAAGTGGTTCAAAATAAGCGGTTCCACTCTGAGCTAGATCGGCTCAAGTCCCGCTTATTGGTTTGCCAGCGGCTCGCAGTGGCGATGCAGGCCGACTGGAGGGGCATATTGAGACAGGATGGGAAGGAGTGGATTTTTGACTCAGGGTGCATAGATTGTCCCGAGTCGAAGAAACTCCCACCCATTTCGCTTGGTGCGATGTCTATTTCTTACGAAGATAAGAAATTCAGCGGATTTGTCATGGATTTCTATTCGACCGGACAAGTATCGCCAGAAGGAACATTGGCTTTTTATCTCGATCCAAAAGATCCGAAAAAAAAACAAGAAAAGTGGAGGCTTCCCGATATTTTTAGGTGGGAAGTGGCGGGCCAGGATGTAAAAGCTGGGGGGCCTGTCCATCCTGATGACTGATCTAATCTTGAGAAAATAATAATTTTGCTCTACCTTGAGTATTCTGAAATCTTTAAAGAGCGGGAAACTGCATGAAAAAAATTCTTGTCGCTTTGGCCTTTTCACTAACAGGAATTCTTCCTTTATCGGGAGCTGACCTGACTAATCCGGCATCGCTGGTGCTCAATCTTAAACCAAGGCAGCCTAATTGGAGATTTGAAGTTTCCAAAACCTATGCACAGGGAAATCCCCAAGTTGTGGTTTTTTATGAACCAACAGCACAAGGGGTCGAGCGTCCGGTCAAGCAGATTGTTTTTTATGAAAACAATCAAATCCAAGTTGAAATGGATGTGGCGCTTGTCTCGGAAGACGCAGAGACTGTGAAAGAATGGAATTCAACGATTGTCCCTCATGGAGCGCGCGTCGATTTTTCTCCGAATGGACAGCCCCTTAAGTTTTCCGCCTATAAATTGGGGAAATTAGAAGGAGAGGCCAAGATTTTTTATCCGAATGGAAAAGTGCAAAGCTCTCTTGTTTACAACAATGGACTGGCAGATGGGGCCTCAAAGAATTTTTACGAGAACGGAGCGCTCAAAGAAGAAGCGCAGTATCAAGCTGGTTTCATAGAGGGAGAAGTCACTCAGTACTATGAAAATGGGGCAAAAGCCGCTCTGATTTCTTACAAAAATGGCCAAATGGACGGCCCTCTTCTTGCATGGTATCCATCGGGAATCTTAAAAATGAAACGGCAGTTTTCTCAAGGAAAGCTCCATGGCGATGGAAAAAATCCCGCGGTCATTGCCTATGATGAGGCGCGCAATGTGGTTGAAGTCCTCGATTTCCGCGAAGGCAATCCAATTGGAATGCACATTCTTTATCACAAAAATGGGAAGGAATCTTACCGTGTTGGATTTAAGCAGGGGAAAAAAGAAGGGATGGAGAAGTTTTTCTCAGAAGAGGGTGCGCTTCTGGGAGAGGGACTCTATGCGGCAGGAAAGCCAGTGGGCAAGCACTTTCGCAACCATGCAAATGAAACAATTGCCTATCTTGCTCAATTTGACGAGCAGGGAAATACTCTTCAACCCGTTTGTGAATACAATGAAAATGGGAAAAAGGTTCGCGAATTTTCCATTGCAAATGAGAAATTAGAAGGGCCTTATTTTGAATGGTATGCCGATGGCACCTCAAAGACTGAATACAATTATTTAGAGGGGCAATTGGAGGGTGAGCAAAAGGAATACTATCCTTCCGGACAAATCAAAGTTTGCACGCACACCCAAAACCAAAAACACAATGGCGTTCACGAGGAATGGCATGAAAATGGGGTGCTTGCACAGCGCATTCACTTCGCAGAAGACTTGAAAGATGGCCAGATGGGAGAGTGGTATCCGAACGGCAACACAAAAATTGATGCCTATTTTCAAGGGGACCTTCCCGATGGAATTCAGAGTGAGTGGTATGAAAATGGACAGCTCAAAGGCCGTGCAGAATTTGCCCTTGGCGTAAAACAGGGCTGGCAGCGGGAATGGAAAGAAAATGGAGATGCTCTCTTTGAGGCTCTTTTCGACCAAGATAAACCTCAAGGAACCGTTCTTTCCTGGTGGAGTCCAAATCAAATTAAAACCCGTTTTCTATACAGCGATGGGAAAAAAGAAGGAAAGCATGAGTGGTTCTATGAAAATGGAAAACCGGAGCGTATAGCGGTTTATAAAAATGACTTGATGAATGGCGAAATGCTAGCATGGTTTCCCGATGGATCGATCCAAGCATCGGAAAATTTTCGTTTTGGCAAACCTATTGGAGAGCATCGAACCTACTTTCTTCCCTCAAATCCAGAACAAAATAAAAGTCAGCTGGCTCATATTTTCCACTATGATGAGGCGGGAAGTTTGCATGGAGAGGAAAAAACTTTTTATCCCAATGGTTCTCTGCAGGCAACTCTCTCCTATGAACACGGTCTTCTCAACGGCCTCAAGCAAATGTGGGATCCACAGGGACTTCTCGTAGAAGAGGCGACCTATATTCATGGCGAGCTAGAGGGAAGATTTTTCCAAAAGTCCCAAGATGGCCGAGAAATCGTGACCCATTATCACGAAAACCTAAAAAATGGCCCCCACATCATTTATTATGCTCCGAATGAAAAAGGAGAAAAAATTAAGGCAATGGAGACTTCTTTTGAAAATGATCAAGTAGAGGGGGTGTTAGTCGAGTATTCTGAAAAAGGATTGAAGCTAACAGAGACGCCTTACGTTCACGGATCAAAAGAAGGACTTGCCAAAATCTATGCTCCCGATGGGAAGCTGACAGCTACAATCGAATTGGCAAGCGACAAAAAAAATGGACTGACCGTTCAGTTTTTCCCCAATGGCTCTGTTTTCCGCGAGAATTTTTATCTCAACGATCTAAAAGAGGGAGAGGAAAAAACGTATCACGAAAATGGACAGCTCGCATCGGTTTTCGTCTATCGGAACGATCAACTCAATGGCTTATGCGAAAGCTGGAATAAAGAAGGTGTTTTGGTATTTGAGGCGGAATACCAAGATAATTTGAGACATGGGAAATTCAATAAGTACTATGACGATGGACTCCCATATCTCCAAGAAACCTTTGCCTACGATAAGTTGGACGGAGCGAAACGAAAGTATACTCGCGAGGGGCAAATGACTGTTTCAAACTATGAAGCAGGCCAGCTCGTCGAATCTTCTCGATAATCTCTGTTTTTTTGATCTTAAGCCCGCGGAAAAGTTCTTTTTCTGCGGGTTTTTTTTACACATAGAGATTGATATTAAGAGACTTATATTTTGTTTACAAAAAACGCTTCCATTTTTTTTCAAAAGGCGTAAATTGGGACTTGCGGTGTTAAATCGATTTCGGCAAAAGCCAAAAAACGATTTCACTGTTTTCCAACCAGGAGAAATAAAATGAACATGAAACAACCTACAAAACCACAACCAGCTGCACCAGCGAACAAAGCACCTGAGAAGAAGCCACAACAGGCGCCTCAGCAACAGAAAGTTCCTGTAAAAAAGTAATTTTCCGTACCCCTCAGGCAGGCTTTTTTAGCCTGTCTGAGCCTTTTTTAGGTAGGATCGTAGACAGAAATAAAATGATCTTGGCCGAATTTTAATATTTTCTCATCAGCAGTCATCAACACGGCATTTTCTTCATAGGCGGTTGCCATCAAAATTCGATCAGCAGGATCGCTATGCACTAATCCTGGCAGGCGGTTACTTAGGACCGCAACTTGAAATGAAAATTCAGCAATCAAAATTCCGGGTAATTCCACCCAGTGCTTTAACCAGTCTGTTACGTCCATTTCTAGGGTAAGTCTTTTCCTTTCGACAAGCATAGAAATTTCCCAAATTGAAATGGGTGAAATTAATAGATGTTCTTGTGTTTTTGCGTGGTCAATTGCCCGTCTAGCAGATGGGGATAGGATGGAATTTCCTTGGGCTGCCCAAATCCATACATGTGTATCGAGCAAAAGTTTATGCTGTTTGAGTTCCTTAACGAGTGGCATCCCAAACCTCATCGATCGGAGAGATGATGTCCCCCGTGATCTGAATTGTTCCTTTCATTCTTCCAAAAAAACTACCAGAGTCTTCCTCAATAGGAACTAGCTGTGCGATCGGTTTATTTCGTTTTGTAATGATGATTTTTCGTTTTGTCCGATGAACTTTGTCCATTAATTTTAGACACCTTGCCTTAAATTTACTGGCTTGTATGTACTCCGACACTTAGCACCTCCTTGCTTCCTCATGGTCATAATAACATGACCATATTATTGTTAGCAATTCAGGGTAGATATTTTTTATTTTTAAAATTATAATATACTGATATTTAGTATGTTCGGGTGGGGTCCTTGCTCTGATATTTCTTGCATTTTCCTTTTCGAAGGAACCGAGCATTTTGATTTTTTATCTGGTTTGTGTGGAGTTACTAAAAGTTAGAATTAGAGGGACCTTTGAGACGGGAAGGGACATAGGCAGGCTTACTTACGTTTTAGAATCTGTAGACCCCTTGAGAAAATGCTGGTAAACTTTCTGGATATTTTCATCCTTTCCAACAAGGTAACATTCTCGTTCCGCGAAGGCAAATCGGATATCTAGATTCAATTTTTTAGCTTCTTTTTGTAAAAAAGATACCGAATGATCTGTAGGTCTTTTATAGATAGACATCGCGGTGGAGTGTAATGTACGGTTTGTTTTGTCTAGAGCAAATTCGATTTCCGATTCCTCTGAAACCTTGTCCCATTTTGAACAGATGTCATCGATAAATTTTTTAGAAGTCGTTCGTAATAATTTAAGGAGGTTTTTGTGCTGCTCACTAGTATGTTGTTCTGTATAATCCATCAGGTAGAAGGAACTCTCTTCCAGATTGTTCGGGGTAAAAAAGTCTTTTGATCTGCCTTGCATACAAGAGTATAGTCTATAATCTGCATTCTCGTTGCTTTTCTCCTCGCGCTTAGCTGAAGAATTCTCGATAAGATGAAGGCTTGCCGTAAATAGATGGGTTAAATCAATAGCTATAGAGCTCTCTTTACAGATCACTTGAATGGCCACCCGTTTTCCAAATGGATATACCATTTGTGTTACAAATGGCTTTTTTCCCATCACATCAAGCGCTTCATGCGCTCTTAATAAGAGAATTCTAGCTGTCATGAATTCCACCTATTTATAAAAAAATAGAAGGAGGTATCGTAACCTCTTAAGGCATTTTATAACAGAAGTTTTGGAAGTGATAAACCAGTAAGGCCGAGAGTAAAGATAGCTGTAAACAGGATCCGCTTCGCGGGCAGGATGAAAGAAAAATTACCACTGCTGAAATTTTTCTTAGAGAGCCGTTATATCAAAACTGATTCAATTGCCTAACTTTTTATGGATCAGGGGTTCGATTTCTTTTGGGACGAAATCGTGAAGAGATCCTTTAAAAGAGGCGATTTCTCGGATGAGCGATGAACTGATGTGGACATGCCGTTCGTCGGGCAAGAGAAAGAGAGTCTCGATTTGGCCGAGTTTTCGATTCGCAATCGCCATTTGAAATTCAGATTCAAAATCAGAAAAAGCTCTGAGTCCTCGAATGAGAAAAGAAACTTTTCTCATTCGGGCGTACTCAACGGTAAGTCCATGAAAACTAGTAATTTCTATCTGTGGATTGGATTTTGTAATCAAACGGAGCATTTCGATTTTTTCCTCGAGAGAAAAAAGGAACTGCGATTTTTTATCCGGTTTGTGCGCAACTGCAACAATGAGATGGTCGCAGGAGATAAGAGACTTCTGGATGATGTCGAGATGCCCCAAAGAGGGCGGGTCAAAGGTGCCGGGGAAAAGTCCGATTCGGTTCATAGGGTTCCAAGGAGGGTAGATCCCTTCTGTGTACTTGAAGCTGGTATTTGTGTAAAAGGACGATTTGTAAATGTGAGCAGTATGGATTGCATTCCATACTTTTGTGCGATGAATCTGGAGAGCATTCCAAGATCAGTCTTTTATGATGCTTGTTATAAGCGGAGGTACTGATGCAAAAGAGCGATGCCGAATCTGCGGCTGTTTTTGAGCTGAAGGCCAGGGATTTCCGGTGGGTGATTTTTTGTTTTTTCAGAAAAGCGCTCTTCGAGAAAAACGGCGCCGCCGGGGCTTAGCAAAGAAGCGAGCTGCCCGCTTAAATCTTTAATGGGTAGATCGTACGGCGGGTCGATAAATATTAAATCAAATTGAGCCGTCTCTTTAGTAAGAAGCTCTAAGGCTCTCTTAATATTTGAAGGAATGAGGCGGACTCGATCTTTTAACCCTAGGGCGTGGATGTTTTCTTTAATGCACAAAATGGCCTGAGGATTCTGTTCGACAAGCTCTGCGCTTGCAGCTCCCCTGCTGAGCGCCTCGAGACCGATCGCGCCGCTGCCGGCAAAAAGATCGAGGAAACGGGCTCCTTCAATTTGCATCTGGACGATATTGAAGAGCGC
>JAZKAZ010000100.1:8015-13587 GCA_040388845.1 Chlamydiota bacterium
TGAGAGGGGCGTGTGGATGGTCCTTTTGGCGCTTTGAGGAGGCGTCCTTTAAACTCTCCTCCAATGATTTTTAGAGTCATTTGAAGGCAACTTGAAGATCAAAGGGTTCGAGGAGAGTGGTTGCATCAGCCAGATGTTTTGGATTTTGGTCGACGATATATTTTTCGTAGAGCGTATAGGCCTGCTGCAGCGCCCATTCTGCTTTTAGAGACTGTCCTCCCTTTTTTGCACTCAAAAAGGAGATCTGTTTTTTGATGTTTAGCCAACGATCTTTTAAGCGCCCCTGAACAAAGAGGACAAAATCATCGAGCGTATCCGTTGTCCCTAAAATCACATAGGGCTGGTCGAGATAGAGATGGGGCATCTGCGAGGTTTTAGGATACAGTTCAATTTTCGATTTGAATGAGTTGCAGATCGCTTTATTTCTCAAGTTTTTGGCAACAGGGATTCGAATGGTTTTCATCAGTTTCAGCAGTTTTCTTTTGAGTCCTCTTTTTGATGGGGAAAAGGAGAGCTTTCCTTTATTGAAGACGGCAGCTGTATCCAAGGTGGAAAGATGGGGATCGCTTCCCATACCGACTGCAAAGAGGGCGACTTTGCCTGCATTGTAATGGGTCCAGTCATAGAGCAGGGCTCTCTGCCCATTTTTTTTGGCGAGATTTTCTCCATCGGTCAAAAGAATGGCTGTGTAAACTTCATCGTTTTTAACAGTTCCGGGAACAGTGAGGACTAAGGGTTTGTAAAGATCTGCGGATGAAAAAAAACTGCCCAGCTGGATTTTTTCTAGGAAGGCAGAGCTTTTGGCGATAGATTCGGAGGTGGCAGATAATGGGATTGCGGAAAGTTTTTCCATTTTGCTGTCAAAGACGATCAGATTGAATGTATCTTCGGGAAAAAGCTCGCCAAGCGCTTTGAGAACTGCGGTTTTTGTAGAGCTTAGCCTGTCTGCTTGAATGGAGTTGGAGCGATCGATTAAAAAAGTGAAATGCTGTTTCATTTTTGGCAGGTCGAGATCGGGCCTAGGAATGAGAGTGATTGCAAAGATATATCCAACTCCATCACTGCGGGGCAAAAAGACGAGCTCGGCGTCAAACGCATCTGAGTAGGAAGTTGTTTCTAATTCTGTCAAAGAGGGGATCTTAGGGAAATCGGGAAAAGAAACGAGATTGGGCGCTTTTGCAAGACTCCGTGGCTCTAAGATCGGAGCGTTCACTACAGGAGGCTCAGAATAGGCAATGATTGGCTCTACAACTGCGTCCAGAACAGGTAAGGCAGAACTTTGTAGGACAGTTGTGGGAGCGATTTCTAGAGGAGATGGGTGCGTGGCTCTTAAGGCAGGCGGGGTTAAAGTTTTTTCTTTTGATAGGGCAATCAACTCTTTTGGCAAGTGATCCAAGAGATTGAAAGGATCCGTTGGAATTGAAAAGCTCAAGCCGTTTGAACTTGCTTTAAGAAGTTCAGAGATAGGGAAATTGAGAGAGGGAAGAAAATCGGGAAATGAGTTGTTGAAGTCTTCAGAGGGAGGCCGGACAGAGATGCGAATGGGCGTGGAGGCGACCGGCTCGGGCTTTAAGCTGTGGGAGTGAAGAGTCTTTGTCCCTTCTTCTGATTTATTCTCAAAGGCCTCTTTTAAAATTTGGGTCCGCTCCGCTTTTTCAACGGAACTCAGCCAAGAGGTCTCGGGAGATTTTTCGCTTAAGGGAGGGGAGGAAAACCAAAGTGAGTGCTTTTGCAAAAACAAAAACGCCCCGCCATGGAGAAAGAGAGATGCGGCAATGCATCCAAACAAGATCCTTCTATGCATTTGTTTTTGGTTCATTAATCTCTATTTTTTAACTCAAGTTGAGCTCGGCCGGTTAAATCAGGATGGCAAGGCTCTTCAATAATTTTAAGCAAAAGATCTTTTGCATTTGCTTGCAACTCTTTTTGTAGAATAGGGTCCTCTGCAAGCTTTGCCTGCTCGGTTAAAATTACGGCATCCATGAGGCGCATATACCCTCGATAAATTTTTTCTTTTTGAGGGAGCGCTCCAAAGGCTGCATGGTAATCTTTGGAAAGAAGATCGTCGGATCTTTCAAAATCAGATTTTGTTTTCTGAAGAAGCGAGATTTTTTTTTCAAGACTCGGATCTAATTTTGTTTGCAGAGAGATATAATCGAGTGCAGCTTCAAGATGGAGCGGTTCATTGGGTAAACTTTTTTGGAGGACAAGGTTTTTAAGAAGACCTGCGATCATGCCTACCTCTGCCTCGGAGGCTCTTAAATTCTGGGGCGGTATTTGGGCAAATTTTAGGCGCGCAAGCATCAAAGATGCAGAGGCGCTGATTGGATTTCGAAGCGTCGGATTGGCAGCTAAAATCGAGTTCAATAGTTCAGCTCCCTTTTCCTCATGGGAGGCTCCGATATACTGAGATGCGAGCAGAAGTTGAACCTCTTTTTCTGAACTCCATTGGAGATCTGGCATTTCCTTGTAGCGGACCATTAGTTTTTCAAGAATGGGAATGGCGCGAGAGCCTTCCTGCAACAATGAATAGACTTTTGCAAGTTTGGAGACAGACGATTCGTAAATAGAAGCCTCTAGAGGCTCAAAATCGGGGCGTTTTAAATAGCTTTCTAAGAGATGCGCTGTTTTTTTTGCTAAAGATGGATTTTCTTCTAGACGGTTGTAATAGAAATCGACGAGCCAAAGGAGATTCTCATTTTGAATTTCTCCTCCCCCCTCGAGAGCTGCCATGAGATGCTCTGCTCCCTTTTCAAAACATTCAACATGGTTGTCTGCGAGCGCTAAATAAGCATTGAATAGAGCTGCATGGATTCGGTGCGGTTCCATCAAAGTCGCATTTTGGGCAAGGGCTGCTTCTGCAGTTTGGCAAAAAAGAGGAAGGTCACCCCGGCCCTCTCGATAGGCAAGTGCCAGAAGGAGGGTTGCATTGGGTTGCTGAGGAAGACGCTCTAAAATAGCGATGGCCTCCTCATAGCTTTGGAGTTCAAAATGCGTTTTAGCAAGGATGAGTTCCCATTCATTTTGTTCTGCGCAAGGAAATAGATCCTTTTGGTTGAGAAGAGAGGTGAGATCGAGAACAAGCTGTTCTTTTACCTCTACATCTTTTGGATTTTTATTTGCAATTTCCGCAGAAGATGAGGCCAAATAGCGCCACAAGGAAGAGGTCAGAGGAGAAGTTGGAAATTGGGCAAGAAAGCTTTTCGCATCCTCTCTGCATAGCTCCCACATTTTTTCTCTATAATGAATCTGGGCAAGCTCCAAAAGGAGTTCTTCCTTGCGATCAAATTGGGGGAAATCAGTCAGAATTTTTTGAAGTTCCTCTCGCGCCTGATCCAGTTGCCCTGTTCTTTTTAAAATCTGAGCTCTCGAGAAATGGGCTTTAGGCAATTGGGGATCTTGAGGGAAATTTTCCGATAATTTCGCGCGCGCATAATCGAGTGTTGCTAGATCATCGGTCTTCGATGCGCTCTCGAGAAGAGCCAAAAGAGCCGTATGAAGAGTTGCAGAAACAGGCGCATCTTGAATATAGCCCTGCAGCTCAGCTGTCCCCTCATCATATCTTTTTAAAGCAATCAAACTTTGGCCTAAAAAGAGATGAGCCATTTTTGAGCGTTCGGAAGGAATCTCTTTAAAAAGGGCCTCTTTCTCTTTCACGAGCTCTTGGTGCCGGCCTGTTTCAAAGTACAAGACGAGGCGGTTGTAGGTGGCATCTTTTGCTCTTTTTTGTCCAAGCTTTGAGATCTCCTCAAAAGTGAGAAGTGCGAGCTCTTTATCGTATTCGGACTGGATGAGAGCTGCCTGAAAAAGCATCTCTTCTTGAAGAGCGGGGTCTTTGCCCGCGAGGTCTAGATAAATTTGAGAGGCTTTGGAAAAATCTTTTAGAATACAGGAGAGGTGGGCGAATCCTTCCGCCACTTCATGGGAGAGTTCGCTTTCAAAAAGTATTTGAAAGTAGGGTTCTGCTCGCTTTGCAAGTTTCTGGAGTGTCTCCGGATTTTTAGAGGCATTGAGGCATTGTTGGTAAAGGCCGATTGCAAGAAAATAGGTTGCGTGTAGTTTTTGTGTTGGGTTCAAATCGTCTTTACTTTCAAGGTACATTTCGCAGTCTTCTGCTAAAGTCGCATACCATTGCATTTGGTAAAGACATTCCATTCGGCTTAAAAAAATCCGATCGATCCACTCGGGAGATTTAATTTTTGTGTAGTGGGAAAGGGCTCCAGAGAAGTTTTTTTCGCGCAAAAGAAGATCTCCGAGGGCAGCTGAGAGCGGATCTGCAAATTGGCTTGTCGGAAACTGCTCAATGAATTCTTCCATCTGGAACTTGGCGATCCTGTATTCTTTTTCCTGCCAAAAATCAGCGATCCGGCGGATAAAAAGAGATTCTTCCTCGCTGTCGGGAGCGAGTTCTTTGGTCTCGGCTCTACAAACCATTGGATAGACAAAAAGCAAAATCCAGCAAATACGCATCGTTTGATCCATCATTAACAGCCTTGAGTATACGAGTGCGGCAATAATTTGCCCATCTTTACAGAGTTTACAGGACCCTGGTATACTGTAAATGAGCATAAAGGAGATTTTTTATATGGCGATCCTTCTGGTTTTTGCGGCGGCAGCCTTTGTCGCCATATCAAATTTATTCATGCGCAAAAGCGTAGATGCCGGCGGCAGCTCAAAAGGGTTTATCCTTTTTCAAACCCTTGTCGCTTTTCTGACCGCGATTTTGATCAGTCCTGTTCGAACAGGGGACTATGCATTTAATTTTTCGATCGCAATCTTTGGGATTTTGGCAGGCCTTGCCCTCTCGTTTATGCTTTTTTGTCTGGGGCGCGCAGTCGAAAAAGGACCTCCTGGAATTACATTTTCCATTCTCAATGCAGCAGCCGTCATGCCAGGTCTTTTGATGGCCCTTCTTTTTGGCGCGGGATTCGGCTTCCTTTTCAATGCATGGCATGCGATTGGCTCTATTTTGGTGCTTGGCGGACTTTTCTGGGCAGGCAAGGGGATGGGGTTGATGGTGGATAAAAAAACTTGGATTCTTTTTTCGGTGGGGATGTTTACTCTGCACGTCGTGGTTTTGACCTTTTTCCAATGCCGCGCGCTTCTCTTAAATCTGCCTCATCCAGAGGATTTGGTATCTTTTTTCACAAGCGAGGAGATCAGATCCCAGTGGTTCATGCCATTTATGTATGGCTCTGCGGCGCTTGTTCAGCTGACGATTTATCTGCGACATGAAAAAAGTCCTCTGAAGAGCCAATCGGTTTTCTATGGGTCTTTTGGGGGGGTTGCCAACAGCCTATGCACCTTTTTTCTTATTTGGGCGGCGGAAGTGGCCTCTCCTTTGGAAAATGCGGTGATCTTTCCGGTCTTCTCAGTTGCGGGCATTGTCCTTTCCAATATGTGGAGCCAGAGATTGTACCAAGAATCAGTCAATTGGAAAGCCTGCCAGTTGTGCGTGGGTGGGATTTTGATCGGGACCGTCGACTGGAAAGGCGTTGCCGCTGCCATTGGCTTCTGAGGTTCGCTAGATACACCAAGTTTACAGGATAGCGCCGAGGCGGCTTTAAGGATA
>JAZKAZ010000101.1:0-3813 GCA_040388845.1 Chlamydiota bacterium
GTCTAGGACTTAAATACATCGATGCCGCAGAAACCTTTGGGATTTTGAAACAAGACGCAAAGGAGATTCATATCAACGTCCATCACGGTGTTTACCTCCAGTCGGAGGACATGGCGATCTATGCAGAAAAAATCAAGGCGGTGAAGCGCTTTGTGTCTCTGGAGGAGGCTTTTGAGCTCCTAGACGCGATCGAGGCCGTGGGCTTCACTGATATCCACCTAAGCAATTTCATTGTTGCTGAAAAGAAAATTTATTTCATCGACCTGGAATCGACAAATTTTCAGAAGCATGCAGGATATAATTTTATGGGCGAACTCTTGTCTCTCGTCAAACCGGAAGATCGGGATGTTCTTTGGAAAAATATTCAAACACGAACTGAAGTGCGCGAAAAATGGATTCAGGATCACGAAAAAGAAGAAACGGAGAGAGAAACATTTGAAGAGGAGAGCCGTAGATTCTTTTTCCACAGATGGAAGTCCTTCGCATTTCCAGTTGCTGCATTTATTACTTAAGACTAAGTACCCCAACTTAAAAATTTTGATGCAGGGCAGGCATCCTCAACCCACTCGATTGAGTTCAAATTTTAGGTAGCCCTAAACATGTAGTGCTCAGATTGGAGATATGTTTGGGGAAATTACGCGATAAATCCCTTAAAACAACAGGATCCGCTCTGCGGGCAGGATCGCCAACGGCTGCAGGATAAAAAAAAATATTTTTCTTTCGTCCTGCCGACGCCTCGTCGATCCTGCCCGCAAAGCGGATCCTGTTGTTTTTCTAGATCTGAGCACTACATGTTTAGGACTACCAAATTTTAAGCAATCACAGAATCTCTTTTTTTGTGCATACCCGACAAATTTATCGGGCATCGAAATAAATTCCTGATCGTCAACTTGATATGCTCGGCCAAAAAAATCGAAAAACAGAATTTTTTTTACTTACCTCTTGATTTTTTTAATTGATAGGAAATAAAATCCCCGCAAAATTTTAACAATGGGGCTGTGATGGGATTGACTGTTTTAGGTGCTGTGGCCAAATTTACTGACGGATGGGGTCCAAGTTATTTCAGTATGAAACACGGAATTCATGTCCGAGAGGTAAATCAGGGAGGAAATTACATTCTGGCAGCTTTGCCGCAAGCGTGGCAAGCCATGTGGACGGGATCGATTGTAGGCAAAGTGGCAAGTGCCGTTTCAGGGCCGCTCAGAGCGGTTCCTCTGGCTCTTAGATGTCTTCTCAGCCCTGTCTTTAGCGTTCCTGTCTGTTTGCTTTCGGCTGCGGTTAAAGAGGGTTTTTACGAGGGAACTTTAGAAAGGCCAATCCATGAGCAGACCAAGCATTATGCACTGGGTGCAGAGACGCCTGAGCCCGTTCAAGGGACTGTGACACTTGTCGTAGAGGGGATTCCTCGGCATTTTTTAGTAGGAGAAGACATTCACTGGGAAGTTGAGCGGAGCACAGAAGTTATAGAAAACGGCAAAAAAAAGTCCTATTACTATAGAGCAGTGAATGCAGGTGAGCCGGTGCGGCCTAAAGCTAAGGTCAAAGAAATCCTCATCAATGGACAAATGACAAGAGTAGAGCTCCTCTGGGAAAATACAGAGGATATTCAAACCCGCATTGAGATCGTTGCTAACGGGCGTAAATCCTATTTTAAGAGGGGCGTAGAAGTGCCTCTGCCGATTGCAGGCACCGTTGAGGTGAGAGAGGCGCATTATGTACAAAGAAATTATTTTCTGGGACCCGAAATCCCAGCCCCTGCGGGCAATAGTGTAGAAATTAGGGCGCCTGACCAGGTTGCGCATTATGAATTGGGCAAAGAGTTAAAAGACCCTTCGCCAAACACGCGCACATTCAATATTTCAGGAAAGGCAAGACACTTTTTAAACGTCAAGGGTATGCGTGAGCGAGAGTTAGGAATCTCAGGATGGATCAATATGATTCCCCGCCTTCCCTTTAAGATGCCGGAGCAGCTCAAGCTTCGCACAGTCAAAGCGCTGAATTTCATCGCCGAACGAAGTAGTCATATCATCCGAGCCATCACAATTGTTGCAGGCATTGCTTTAGCAGCTTTGGGAAATCCCTTTTTAGCAGTGGGTGTTTTGACGGCAGTTGCCTACGAATACCTGGATCATGATCTAAAAGTGATTCCGAGAAAGGTCAGTCTTTTTGTTGAGCAATGGATGCCTCTCATTTCTCTTACGGGAATTATTCTTGTAGGCGCTCTCGTATCCAAGGTGATCGCAGCAGTCACTCTCCTCATGTACATTCCTGCGGTGAATAAGCGTGTGCATCACAAAATCGATGGATTCGTTCGGAAGAAAGTGGTCAAACCGCTTGCAGAGACAATCATCGATTTTATGATCAAAAGAGCTGAAAAGCGGGGACATCAGGTCGATGTAAATGATCGTAATTCGACCTTTGGAAAACTGGATGAAATGCTAAAGATGGTCCCTCTTCTCGAAGACTCAGATGCGCCGCTTGTCCAGAGAAGGGAGTTAAAATTCAATGAAATTACGAAGATCTTGGATGACCCGATGGATCTTTATGAGATCAATCCAGCCCATTGTAAAAAAGAGGTGGAACCATTGATTCCTCTGCCTGAGGACCGGAAGTTTGAGCAGCTGTCTGAATTGTGGGATCGAATTGGGGCCAAATGGATCGATGCGGCGCATTATTCCAGATTTTTGGGAAGGTTGATCGACGATAAAAAATTTATTGTTTTCCTTCAGAAAAAATTTCCCGAAATCAAAAGGTTTAAGTACGAAAGGGATCACAATAAAGATTTGGTGGAAAATCAGAGAATTTGCACAGCTTTGCGGCTACAACACCGAAATCAAATCGAGGCCAGGATTGGACAATTGGCTGTAGAAAAAGGGCAAACTGCCAATCAATTCGTAGCTGAGTGGGCAAAAGAACAATTGAAAATTTTTGTGGCAAAACTGCAAGGCAGAGGGGGCGTAGAGGGATCTCAAGTATTTTTAGACGATGCAATTCAAAACACTGCCAAGATCCTTCCCTTTCTGACGAATCCGGCAGCCCAAGAGATCGATCAAGAAGATGCTTTAGTGAAATTGGCCATTGAAGGAGGCGATTATTGTACGCTTGCCATGAATCGAGCGTCTCGAGAGATCTTAGACGGATTTACGGAACTTGCGCTTGCAGCTGTGCCGAATGGCGCGCCTGTAGATCCAGGGAAAGAATTTGAAAGACAGATTTTCTTGGAATTGCAAAGAACCCGCAATCAGATCATCCAAAGGGGTTTTAAGGAACTGGCAGATGCTTTGAGATCTAAAGAAGCTCTACAAGATACTGCAGATGACGTGCATCTCTATAGAATGGTCACTTTATTGGTCAAGCGGGGATTTTATCCTTTAGCTGAGCGTGACGAGAATGAATTTGGATTGACCGAGTTAATGCTTTGGACAACATTCATGCTTCCCGCGCGCGGTATGTTATTTAAAGCTTATCAAGAAAAAATTCCTGAAGTCATGAATGCCGTGGGAATCAACAGGCTAAATAATCGGGAAAACCGGATTTTGGAGCATTTGAGGAATTGGGTGGGTCAAAATGCCGCTTTAACCGCAGAGGAAAAAGCAAGGCTGCTTGCAGGGCCTCTTTCCAACGCCGATGAAAATATCATAGATCCGGATCTCTACCCGAAAATCGGCCGTTTGCTGTTGGTGATGCTCGGCGTTGCTCGCGAAAAAAAGATACCGCCTGCACCAGCTCCCGCCCCTGCCGCGGCGCCTGTTGTAAATAATGTGCATGTGGTCGCTTTGCCGAATGCGGTAGCTGCGCCGGGTGCGTAGGATC
>JAZKAZ010000102.1:0-4986 GCA_040388845.1 Chlamydiota bacterium
AAAGCTACCGACAGACAAATAAATTCCTAAAATCATACAGCCAACGAAATAACTAAAAGACCACGGTTTTTTCGTTTTTCTCCACGATAAATAGATTTGGATTCCTCCGGCGATCAAAAAAGAACCTAAGATGAGCAATAGAGAGCTGGAAATTGAAATAAGTTCATTTTTTATATTTGAAATAAGGGCAAATAATTTGAAGAAAACAAAAAATAATCCGATGAATACTTCAAGAGACATAATAAAAGAAAAAATGGAGCAAGTGAGGTAGGTAATCTTATTGTTTTTTGTCCATTCTGTATAATTTTTGATTCCAACATTGAGTAAAAATAAAATAAAAACAAATGCTAAAACGGGTATGGGATAAAAAAAAATCCATTCCATAAAAATAGCTCACATAAAATGGCGATATAGTACGTTCTTAAAAAAAATTCTTCAAGGGATTTTAGTTATACCGCCCTGAGGCCCACAAAATTCAAGAATCTAACCGCGCACGGGATAGCTGCAAAAAAGCATTGACATTCGCAATGTGGAATGGAAAAATTCTCTCCTAATCACAATGTATCGGCGCTTAAGAATGCAGGATGAACCCCCCAAAGCAATCCTCGAGGATCACCTCAAAGCGCTGTTTGGCTACAATAGCTTTCGCCATTGTCAAAGAGAGATCATCGAGGCCGTTTTAGAGCGAAGAGATGTGTTGGCCATTTTGCCGACGGGTGCGGGGAAGTCGATTTGCTATCAGCTGCCTGCAATGCTCCTTCCGGGCATTGCCGTTGTGATTTCCCCTTTGATTTCGCTGATGCAAGACCAGGTGGTCAGCTTGTATAAAAGCGGGCTGCCTGCAGCTTTTTTAAATAGTAGTCTTCCGTTCAGTGAAATCCAGTCGGTGATGCAGTCGCTCTCCGAGTATAAGTTGCTCTACATTGCGCCGGAGCGGCTGGCCGATAAAAATTTCATCCAAGCTTTGTCCCAAGTGCCCATTTCTCTTTTTGCCATTGATGAGGCGCATTGCATTTCGCAGTGGGGCCACTCTTTCCGGCCGGAATACCGGCAATTGGCGGTTTTAAAAAAGACGTTTCCGACGAGTTCCATTGTGGCGCTGACTGCCACTGCCACAAGAGATGTGGAAACCGATATTTCTGCCCAGTTAGCGATGCAAAATCCTTATGTGGTGCGAGCTAGTTTTGATCGTCCGAATTTGAGTTTCCACATTCAGGCAAAAAGTACTCCCGTAAATCAGTTGCGTGACTTCTTACTCAAGCATCAGGGGGAATCGGGGATCATTTATGCAGCAACGCGGAAAAAAGTGGACGAGACCTATTCCGACTTGAGTCAATTAGGCTTCAATGTGGGAAAATATCATGCGGGCCTCTCCGATGAGGATCGGGGAAAAGCGCAGCATGAATTTGTGCATGGGGAAGGACTTCTCATGGTTGCGACGGTGGCGTTTGGGATGGGCATTCATAAGCCAGACATCCGTTTTGTCGTTCACATGGACATGCCCCGTTCCATTGAGCAATACTATCAGGAAGTGGGACGCGCAGGGAGAGATGATCTTCCGTCGGAGTGCTTGATGCTCTATTCTGCCCAAGAACTGATCCTCTACAATTTCTTTTTGAACCAGGTCCCCGATGAGGCGGTGCGCAAAATGACGAAGGCAAAGACAGAGCAGATGTATGCGCTCTGCCAATCTTCGAAGTGCCGGCGAAGTGCTTTACTTCACTATTTTGGAGAGACTTATGGATCTGTCAATTGCAATGGGTGCGATCGGTGTTTAGATCAAACAGATCTTCTTGATGAGACACTTGCTGCGCAGAAAATTCTTTCGTGCGTCTATCGTTTGCAGAATCAATTTGGGATCAATTATGTGATCGATGTTTTGCGCGGCGCTAAAACGAGAACGGTTTTTGAGCGGGGTCATGATCGGCTCTCCACCTACAATTTAATGGCCGAGTATTCCGAGGAAGATCTTCGCTATTTGATCCAGGCGCTGATTGAAAAGGGTTTTTTGGAGCGGTCGGAAGGGGAGTATCCTATTTTGCGGTGGACAGCCCTTTCTCCAAATGTTGTGAGGGGCCCTGAGAAAGTAATGCTTCGGAAAAAATTGCGGAAAATTGCCCCACGAGAGAAAAAGAAAGATCTTCAATGCGATTCTGTTTTATTTAGTGCTCTTTCGCAGCTGCGTAGAAAATTTGCAGAAGAAATGCGGGTGCCTGCCTTTGTCGTATTTGGAGATCGGACTCTCATTGAAATGTGCAAGGAGTATCCTGCAACGCAAGCCGAGATGATGAAGGTCAACGGGGTTGGCCCGATCAAGTGGGCAAAATATGGTCAGGCCTTTTTGAGTATCATTGTCGAGCACTCAAAAAAGTTGAATTAACGCGATGTGTTCGGAAGTACCCAACCATCAAATCTCTCTCTTATTACTCTGTGTCTCTGTGGTTAAAATTTTTTCCAAAACTTGTAATCTCACAGGTTTATGAAAAAATTTTAACCACAGAGACACAGAGTAATAAGAGAGAGATTTGGTTTTCACAAATATTACTTGGCTGAGGCCAATTTCTTCTTTTTCTCGAGATACTCTTCCAAAGGTCCGTGATGGAAGTGGATCCCGTCATCTTCTAGCGCAATGATTTTGGTTGCAAAGCCGTTGATCAATCCGCGGTCATGGCTTGCTACAACGGCAGTGCCTTTAAAGTCCTCAAGTCCCCAGGCAAGCGCAGAGACTGCCTCGAGATCGAGATGGTTATTCGGCTCGTCGAGAAGAAGCACGTTGGGCGTTGTGAGAACGAGGCCGCCGAGGATGAGGCGACCCGCCTCGCCGCCGGAGAGGTTGCGGAGCGGTTTGAAGGCGTCGTCGCCTCCAAAAAGCATTTTGCCGAGAATGCCTCGCACATCTTGGTCAAAGACGACTTCTTTGCGCGCTTTCAGCCAGTCAAATGCCGTCTCTTCGCTATGTTTATTGAGCACTTCGCCGTGGTTTTGCGGGCAGTAGCCAATTTCTACGCCGTGGCCGATAGTCACTTTGCCTGCATCTGGGGTCAGAAGTCCTGCGAAGAGTTTAATTACAGTGGTCTTTCCTCGTCCGTTGTTTCCAATGATGGCGATTTTGTCGCCGCGGTGAATTTCGCAAGTAAAATTGCGGATGACGGGAATTCCCTCGTATCCTTTCGAGAGATGCTCTGCTTTGAGAACTATTTGGCCCGCTTGTTTTTCAGGGAGGGGAAAACGGATATAAGGGCGTTGGATATTGGATTTTTTTAAGTCCAGCGGCTGGAGCCGGTCGATTTCTCGCACGCGGGACTGAACTTGGCTTGCGCGTGTTCCCGCGCCGAATTTGGCCACAAAGTCTTTGAGCTGGGAAATTTTCTTCTCCTTAGCTTTATTTTCATCTTCTCCCCGAGCGCGCGCAGCTGTTTTCGTGACGAGCATCGAGTCGTAGTTGCCGGGATAGGTAATGATCGTCTCGTAGTCGATATCGGCGATATGCGTACAAATGGAATTGAGGAAGTGGCGGTCATGGCTGACGACGACGAGCGTTCCCTGATAATTGTGGAGAAATCCCTCTAGCCAGGAGATCGACTCGAGGTCCAAGTGGTTGGTGGGCTCATCGAGCAGAAGCGCTTGGGGATGGCCGAAAAGGGCTTGGCAGAGAAGCGTTCTAAATTGTCTGTCCGTAGGCAGCTCGCTCATTTTTTTTCGATGGAATTCCTCAGGGATTCCCATTCCAATGAGAAGTACCTCGGCCTCTGATTCGGCGGAATAGCCGTCTTCATCAGCGATGACTTCTTCCAGCTCTCCGAGCCGCATGCCGATCGCATCGGTCATCTCTTCTTCATAGAGTCGGTCTCTTTCTGCAATGGCTCCCCAAAGGCGGGAATTTCCCATAATGACCGTATCGATGACCGTCATGTCTCGGAAATCTTCGATCCGCTGCTTCAAAAAGCCGACTTTTTTGGGAAGCGTTATGATTCCTGTGGTTTGGGGTTCGACTCCCATGACAATTTTAAGGAGGGTCGATTTCCCCGATCCATTAGGTCCGGTCAAGCCATATCTGCAGCGATCGTTAAAAGTAAAGTTGACGTCTTCGAAAAGGGTACGATTCCCGATTCTTTTGGAAATGTTTTCTAGTGTAATCATAGGGGATTTTGTGAACTCATAGCCGGTTTTTTACAAGAATGATAGCATACAGGAGGAGGGAAAACAATGGACTTTTGCGAAGCTTCCGCTCGATTTTTATCCCATCTGAGTTTAAGCCGGGGCGTCTCTGCCCATACGATCCGTGCTTATGGGCTCGATATCAATTCTTTTTTAGCTTTTTGCGGAACTGAGCAGGATGCCCAGGAGGTTTTGAAGATCGAGGCCGTCTCCAAGAGGTTGATTCGGAGGTACCTTTCTCATCTCTATGAGGGAGGAGCCAGCACGCAAACGGTTTTGCGCAGGTTGTCTGCTCTCAGAAGTTTTTACAAATATGCGATGAGGGAAAAGCTTGTTGTTGAAAATCCTTTGGAGGAGATCGATAGTCCGAAAAAGGAAAAACGGCTTCCTGTCTCAATTCTCTATGCGCAGGTAAAGCATCTTTTTGAGCAGCCAGATACGTCTGATTATCTGGGCTTTCGAGATCGGGCGATCATGGAGCTTTTTTATAGCTCCGGGCTCCGTTTGAGCGAAGTTGCTGGGTTAAACCGGCGTGATTTTGATGCGAAGAACTTGGTTCTGAATGTATTTGGCAAAGGAAAAAAACAGAGGCAGACACCGATTACGCGAACAGCTGCGGATTGGATCAGCCGGTATCTCAACCATCCGGAGCGCCACATGGCGTCTAAAGAACATTTTGCAGAAAAGGACAGCCAGGCGATTTTTCTCAATCGGTGGGGCTCCCGCCTCAATGCCCGTTCTATCGATCGCTCCTTTGCAGTCTATCTCAGGGCAAGCGGGCTTGCGGAGCGGGTGACGCCCCACACCATCCGCCATACGATTGCGACC
>JAZKAZ010000103.1:0-5509 GCA_040388845.1 Chlamydiota bacterium
GGACGGTCTTTTTCACAAAATCTGCTCCTGGAATGCGCGAAAAATCAGCTTCATTACAATGAAAGGACGCTAGATTTTGGGGAGCTTCTTCTGATAGAAGGAGCTGCTTGTTTTGTCGAAGTTCAGCGAGGTAGACTCGAAGTGCCTCTTTTTGATCGACAAGGTCCATGTTGAAACTCAGAGGAGTGGGACCGCTTGGCGGCCTAGATTTCTGCTTCATCCCAAGCGCATTCATCCGAAAGACGAGATCTTCGTGATCAAAGGTATGCGCAGCCCGGTAGAGCTCTCTTTGAAAAGAGAGGGGTAAAGCCTGAAAATCACTCCCTGCAAAAGAGGAATCGCCGGAATAAATTTTTTGCATCCACAGATCTTCATTTGATAAGGGAATGCCTCTTGCTTTCATCGCCTCCTCAAGAATTTTCGCCCCCCTTTCCGAGCCATTATCTAAAGCTCTTCTGAAAAAGGAATTTTTTTCTTTTAGCGTCTGATCGATGCAAGTAGGATCCATTTCAAGCATACATTTAATCAACTCGGCCCGACTTTCCCCTGCCCACTTGGCAAACAGCGGTTGCCCTGTCCGAGGGGATGGCGCGTGAAGATCAAAGGGGATTTTTAACAGCTGAGCTTGGGTTAAAATTTCAAGAACATCGCTCGATCCTAAGGAGAAAATCCGAGCCTCGCCTGTTTCATCAGAATCAAAGACATATTCGACAATTGCCTGAGCAGAGATGAGATTCAAAGGAGATTGGAGCAATTGTTTGATTGTCGAAGAATGGACATCGTCCTTTGCTCCCGCAAAGAGAATCAGGAGAGGCGATTTTTCTGAAAGTTGGTAGGACTGTTCTTCTTTTTCAATCAAAGCCAGTTGCAGCTTGCCATCCATTTCCACTTCGGTAAAATTATGTTCCCTCCCCTCCAACAAAATGGCTCTATTGAAAAACTCCTGTGGATATAGAAATGTATATTTTCCCTTGGAGAGCGTGTATCCGCTAATCAATTTTCCTTGCCAAAATCTTCCTCTCTCAACATCACCGCTCGGATAACTGCGGCTTTCGATTTGCCACTTTCCATAGATGAGACGCCGCTTCTCGACAATCCCATTTCCGTACCGAATGCGAATTAAATCATCCCCCAGTGTCTCTTGAGCAATTACTTTGGACTGCAGCGATTCATATCCATCGGATTCTTGTTTAACCAAAGCGAAATGATCCGTAAAGACTTTCCGAATCCGAGCATATTGACCCCCGATTCTTTGACATAAATCCTCAGACCAAATCCCTTCGTTTATGCGAAGAGGTTGGAAGTTCGCGTTGACCCATGTTTCCAGCTCTTGAACAACACGTACCTCTTCTTGCTTGCTCTCGATGCGGTAGGGTTTGGGGCCTGCTGGAAACTCGACGATCAGGGTATAAGGAGGAAACTCGATTTGAGCAAGAATCCGTTGCGTCTCATCTTTATATCTTGAAATTTCAGATTGAGGAACAAGAGGGGCTTGGGGAATTATTTGGGCAGGAATTGAGGGAGGGACGATTGCCTGCTGTGATAGCGAATGCGATCCTTCGGAAACTGGATGTGAGGAAGAGATTTTGTTTTTTAGGAAAATAACCACTCGGGCAAGCGCATGTACCAGCTGCTTCAAACATTCACCCACAGCAATTACTAGAGCGTGAATTTTGGCAGCTATCTTTCTCCATCCGGGGAGCGCATTGTTCGCATTCAATGATTTAGATGAATGCTGAGTATTATGTGGATATATTTGAACAGCTTGAGTCATAGATCTATTTTACTCCATTTACTATTTAAACAAAATTACTAACACCGAATTAAAAATATAATTACTATTCAATTGTTCGGTTTTTTTGCAAATGACAATAAAAACATTGACTTTCCGAGACTGGAATGAAAAAATTCTTTGATTCTTCGGAGCAAAACCCATGACACTCTATCCTAAAAGCGCAGCTTCGAGCGAGTATCACAATCGACCACTTGTCCAAGCAATGCTTGCATAATACCTTAACGAGAATGCTTTTCCAAAAGATTCAAAAAAAAGTCCACCAATCGATTTCTGCTCACCGCCAATTTTGGAAAGCGCAGCCCGCGCTTCTCTTTGCCTTGAGTCTCGCTATCGGCACAAGCAGTGCCTTATTTTGGGAGACTCCCTGGAATTGGACGCTCCCTTTCATTTGGTGCTTATATCTGGCGGCAGTCCAAATGTGGCCCCTGGTTCTTTTTGTTTTCGCAGGCATCCTGTATAGTTTTTTCCTTTATAACGCCCCTCCGAACGAGGGCGTGGAAAAGGCTTATTTTTCCATATCATCGGTGCAGCCTCATCAATCTCCTTTTCATAGCGGATTTCTCTACCGGGGAACACTCTATATCGAAGGCAAACGAGTCCCCGGCTCCGTGTATTTTAAAAAAGAAAACAGGCCGCCTGCCCACTGCAATTATATTCTCTTTGGAAAACTCATCGAACGAGGTCCTTGGGATTATGCATTCAAAGCGAAAAAATGGGTTCCCGTCGAAAAAAGCTGGAGTCTGGCTGAATTCCGCTACCAAATGAAAGAGCGGCTAAGAAAGTTATTGGGAGAAAAATAGAAAAAAGCTCGGACAGCCTCTTTTTTAAGCTCTCTCATTACAGGCGAGGTCGTTGACAGATCTCTCCGTTATGAATTTGGACGGCTTGGCCTTCAGCATATCCTGGCCATTTCCGGCTTCCACTTCGGGGTGCTTTTGGCTTTCTGCTCTTTTTTCTTAAGCCTTTTTTTACCGAAAACTTGGAAGCTTATTTTTCTTTTAATCGTTTTGAACGGCTATTTTCTTTTCGTGGGTTCTTCTCCGGCAGTTCAAAGAAGTTGGCTGACGGCTCAATTTTATCTGATTGGGAAGATGATGGGGCGTCACTCTTCGGGGCTTAATTTATTGGGAGTTGCGCTCCTCATCGAAGTGATTGCAGATCCTCTCGTGACTGCCCACATCGGCTTTCAGCTCAGTTTTTTAAGCAGCGGCGGCATTTTGCTCCTCCACCCCTTTTTTGAAAAACAGCTCCGGAAGTTTTTCCCAAAGAGAGCTTTGGAGAGCGCAGCAAAACTCTCTGGTTTATCAAAACATGGGCTCCTCTTATCTGGAATTTTACGGCAGGGACTCAGCCTGACCCTCGCTGTGAATCTCGCAATCCTTCCTCTTTTGCTCCATCATTTCCATGCCTTTCCTCTTTTGAGCCTCTTGTATAACTTATTTTTCCCCCTCTTTGTCAGCGGAGCTCTTTTTTGCCTTCTTTTGTCTTTGATTGTGCATCTGATTTTTCCACAGGGGGCATCTTTCTTATTTCAAATCACCGATTTTTTCACTGCGGAACTTTTAGATCTGACTGCATACCCGCCTCTGGCACTCGATTATTCTCTCCGCGTGCATGAGTTTACCGCGGGGATCATTCCCCTCTATCTCTTCGCGCTGTTTTGCTTTTCTTTGAAGCTTCGGGATTCAGAGACAGGTTGAATCATTTATTTTTGTTCTGGTGTGTTTTTTTATAATTAATACACCTCTCAATAACACTAATAAACCTCAAAAGCCCCTCCTGAGTCATTTCCCCATAATTCGCAGTACCTTTTCTTACACAGACTTCACAACGCAACTCCTTTGGAGCCGAGCCGCATGATTGGGCTATTTCTATCAATCTCAAAAAAGAACTAAAGTCAATTTCTGGTTTATTAATTTTCTGGGAGCCTTCACCAAACATAACTACCATTCTATTTTTTAATTCCATACCCGCTAAAACCCCACCTTCACTTAAATGTCCGCAATGCATATTGCCAATCTGAACTGGGCGAAAACCACTTATTATAGACATACCGTCTCCATTTTTTTGGGAGGGGGATTTTATAAAAAATCGACCTTCATTTCAAAGGAATAATTTTTATTGATTCTGGGATTGCCAATCCTTAAATTCCTTGAGCGTAATGCCCAATCCCGCAATGCGACTCTCGTCCATCTGCGCCAGATCTTCATCGACATCCTCGATAAAAGAACTCCGATCGCTCTCTGTAACCAAGTTGAGAGCGTGGGAGGCAACCCGCTCTTTAAGGAACTTTCCGCGTAATCTCCGCTCGATGATCTCGCGTAAAAGCGCTCGTCTTTGCGCGCGGTAGCGGACACGCACCTCATCAAACCCAAGAGCTTTGACAGTAGAATCATACTGGGCGCAGGTCCGCAAATAAGAAAAAACATAGAGATCAACGAGCGGCTGAACCTCTTGTAGCTCATAAATTGCGATCACAGCCGCAGTATAGTCCTCCCTTTCAACATCATTGAATGAGAGGGGGACAAGATTGTGTTTTACAAGAGGAATATTGGCGCTGAGGCGCGCCGTCCGCTTATTGACATCAGTGAAGGGTTGAAGATACGTCATATGCACGAGGAGAAAAAAACTTTGTTCATAAGGATCTTCAATCAGCGAAGCTTTTTCTGCAATTTTCCCCATTGAGGTGCCAGCAAAACCTTTTTCTACAAACAACTTGCGGGCCGCCTTTAAAATTTTAGCCCGGGTTGGGTCTGCTCTTAGTTGCGGTGTCATCACTGTTTTTGGTTGGGTCATTTTCCACCTTCTTCGGATTTTCGAAAGGGATATAGGTAGAGCCTCCGATTCGGACGCCATGATCGCGAATTTTTCCCGCATAACGACCTTCTACCAGACCCTCTGCGAGAAGGTAATGGAGCGTGTAAACAGTGTGCATCGATATCGTTAGATAAGGAGCTTGATCGACTAAATATCGAATCGCGTCTTTGTGATTGAGAATCATGACTTTTTCTTCATCGAGTTTCCCTTCGGCCCCTTTTCCCTCTAAGACAAGCCGCTGTGTATCCAGCAAGGAATAAGTGTTCCCTTCTAAACGCGAAGAGTTATAAGAAAGGTCGATGAGCAGACGGTTAAAGATTTGATGAGCGTAAGTACCTGCCGGATCTCCTTTTTGGAACCGTTTCCCCTCTTGGTATAATTGAGCTCTTACAGGGGCGGGAATATAAAAAGTCCGGTTAGGTTGATAGGCGTCAAACCATTCATCAAGGTAGGCTACAGGAGGGCGCTCGTAAATAGGATTGCGAACAAATGCAACAGAACGAAGGCTTTTCGAACTAAAGCAAGAGTTCACTATTTGACGAAGAACCGCATCTTGTATCACCCGGTACTTACTCGCCCTGCGATTCCCGATCTTTTCAAGCAGCCCTTGTTCAACCATATCAGCAAGCCACCGTCTCACAGTTCGCTCTTTAAAGGACGGGCCCAGATTGATAAGTAAATATTTTAAACTAACAGGAGCCGTTTCTTGCTCTAATTGCCGAAATACGGCCAATTTTTCGTCTACAAAACCCATAAAATGGCCTTATCTCCCTTTATACGGCCAACTTTATCAAAGATACGGCCAAATCACAACATTTTTGGCCGTATCGCCTAAAAACATTTGTTTTTTCCAATCCTAAATCTAAATCCCATCTCTGTGAGCTCTCTCTCCTCTCT
>JAZKAZ010000104.1:0-382 GCA_040388845.1 Chlamydiota bacterium
AATATTACAAGTTTTGGAAAAATTTTTAACCACAGAGAGCACAGAGCACACAGAGATTGGCTGTATAGTCTTTTAAATGCCCCCTTCTTTTTAATTTGATTTGTAACAAACAATCATACTAAAACTATTCCACTTGCGCATATAGATTCACTTAATATCAAAAGCCGTGCAATTATTATGTCAGAGGATAACGGGCATCCTTGTAAGTGCGCCAATATTATAAACCTTTATATGTGAGAGAACTATGAATAGAGATCTTTTTGAAGGCAAATGGCATGAAGTCAAAGGAAAAATCAAAGAAAAATGGGGAAAACTAACGGATGATGATGTGGCTCAAATCAATGGGAAATATGAGCAGTTAGTGGGCAGACTCCAGAAAAGA
>JAZKAZ010000104.1:392-5042 GCA_040388845.1 Chlamydiota bacterium
GATATGGATATGCAAAAGACCACGCAGAGAGGGAGATCAATAATTGGAAATGGGAAAATCGAGACAGTAGCTGCTCTTCTTGCCACAATTCTGAGAAACATGATCGGCACCAGAAACCCCATTTCGGAAGAGATGATGAGGATTTCAAAGGCAAAAAAAGAAAAGCTGGGTAAATTTTTTCTTCAAATTCACGGGAGATCTCCTTCTCCCGTTTTTTCTCAATAAACAGAACTCTTTTCTGTGCGGAAAAACCCTTTTTGATAAAACGAGGTAAAGCTATCTCTTCCCAAGATCAAATGATCTGAAAGCTCGATCCCAATCATTTTTCCAGCAGAAACCAGAAGCATGGTTGTTTCTACATCCTTGGTAGATGGGGCGGATTCCCCCGATGGATGGTTATGGGCAATGATCAGACTATGGGCCCGGTGGCGGATCGCCACATGGAAGATTTCTCTTGGATGCATGAGAAGTTCCGTCAAAGTCCCTTTGGCGATGATTTCCCGATGCAGGAGGCAGCATCTGACATCTCGTAAAACCACCATGAGCATCTCGATTTTTTGATCGGCAAGCTCTCCCCGAATGAGTTCATAGACTTTTCCTGGACTGTTGATTAAGAGTCCAGGTTTTCTCGGCTCTGTCCTTCCGATCAAACCAAAGGCGGCCTTCAGCCCGACCGCTTTTGCCTTACCAATTCCTTTTACCTGGCAGAGTTCTGCAAGAGTTGCCTCGCAGAGCGCGTTCATCGAACCAAAAGTGCCGAGAAGTTCCGCTGCTAGCTGTAAGACAGAGCGGTTTTTGGTGCCAGTTCCGAGCAAAATCGCAAGGAGCTCAACCGTAGAGAGAGCCTCGCTCCCATAACGGATGAGCCTTTCGCGAGGCCGCTCTTGCAGAGGAAGACTTTTAAGTGGGGCTGTCATGAGATTTGAAAGTGGGAAATTTTATGTTCTAAATGTTGAGGAATTTCGATTTCCAGAAGAATATCGTTTTCCTCATATTCGCAGGAGATGATTTTCCCCTCACGCATCACCTCGGTAACGAGAACGTATTGGCTTTGCGGAACGCGGAGTTTGACCGTTTTTCGCAAAAGAGCAATTTCCCGGATCATCAACTCCATCAACACATCAAACCCCGTCTTCTGAAGAGCCGAAATTTCCACTGTCTTTGGATATTTGATCCGCATCCGATGAATCATCTCTTTGTTTGCACAAAGATCTACTTTGTTCAAAACTGTGATGATTGGATGTTTGGTTGCGCCCAACTCCTTTAAGACCTCAAAGGTAGAATCTGCCTGCATTTCAGCTGCTGGATTGCTCACGTCGATCAAGTGGAGAAGAATATCTGCCTGGACCGCCTCTTCCAACGTGCTCCTGAAGGAGGCTATGAGCTGGTGAGGAATTTTCCGAATGAATCCGACTGTATCTGTAAGAAGAATGGCTTGGCGATTCGGCAGTACGAATTTACGCGTAGTGGGATCGAGGGTCGCAAATAGTTTGTCCTCCGCTAAGATATCCGCATCGGTCAATGCATTTAAAAGAGTTGATTTACCCACATTTGTATACCCGATGATGGCAAATGTAGGGATTCCAGACCGTATCCGAAGGCTGCGCTGCGTCTGCCTTTGTTTTTTCATCTCACTGAGATCTCTTTGAAGCCGCTCGATCTGTTGGCGAACGATCCGGCGATCCAGCTCGATCTGCTTTTCCCCTTCTCCCTTGACAAATCCGCCGCCCGATCCCCCCGAGCGCTGCCTACTCAAATGCGTCCACAGCCTCCGAAGACGAGGCATTTGGTAGCGAAATGTGGCAAGTTCAACTTGAATCCGCGCCTCGCGAGTCTGGGCTCTTTGCGCAAAAACGCCTAAAATCAGCTCAGTGCGATCGATGACGACCCGCTCTAAGAGCTTCTCCAGATTCCTCTGCTGCTGCGGCGAAATTTCATCGTCGAAAATCACGAGATCGCAATGCTGATCGATTGCCATCTGCTTGATCTCTTCGACTTTTCCAGATCCAATGAAGGTAGATGATTCAATGGCGCGGAGGTGGCAGGGTAATTTGATTACAGTCTCAAGTCCATAGGTGACTCCGAGGCTTTCCAATTCGGCCAGCTGCTCTTCGCACTTCACTTTGTCTTTAGTTGCAAGATAGGTGCCGACTAAAATAGCCTTTTTTTGGTTTGCTGCTAAATCGTGCAGCCTTCCTTGCGCCGAAGGGGCGGTTTTTTCTAATTCCATTCGTATTGAAACTCCAGTTCTAATCCATCATACCCTAATTGAACCTCTGGGGGAAGTAGGGCGTTTGCGGTATCATGATCATGAAAATGGCCCAAATGGGTCAGCCACGTCTGCTTAGCCCCTGTGCGCTTCGCGAAAAGGACAGCCTCTTCAAACGATAAATGGAGCGGAGATGGCTCAGATCGCAAAGCGCTTAGCACCAAAGTGTTAATACCATCCAGTAAAGAGAAGACAGAATCATCATAGTCGCGGATATCGGAAATATAGGCAAAATCGCC
The DNA here is from genome assembly GCA_040388845.1 of Chlamydiota bacterium. GTDB lineage: Bacteria > Chlamydiota > Chlamydiia > Chlamydiales > SM23-39 > JAZKAZ01. Next base: position 2,901 of record JAZKAZ010000104.1, read on the forward strand.
GATCCGAAATCCGGTCACTTTCATTCCTCCTTGAAAAAAGGAGCAATATCCCACCTGAAGTCCTAAAAATTCGACCTGTCCCAACTCCTTTTCTAAAACCTGGAATTCGAGCCGGGCGGAAAGAGAGGTGGTTTTCCCTAGAGGTTGAAAAAAATAGTCATATCTACGCATCAAAGTTTCCAAGGATTCTTTAGAAAGAAGACAGAGGAATGGTTTTTTTTGACGCACATAAAAAATGCGTAATTCATCGATTCCGGCGATGTGGTCGTAATGAGTGTGTGTCAAAAGGAGGCCGTCCAAATGATTGATCTTATATCGAAGAGCCTGTTCTCGAAAGTCGGGGCCAATATCGATGAGCAATTTCTGATTTGCAATCTGAATCAGGCCAGACGGCCGCAGTCGTTTGTTACGAGGCAAATCAGAGCTGCAAACTGCGCAAGGGCAGCCGATCACCGGGATTCCAGTCGATCCTCCCGTTCCTAAAAATAAAAAAGTTCCTTTCACAGCGCGCCTCTATTTAAAGGGTATCTTATCCCGCGCGGTATAGCATACAGAATTTTTAAAATTGTGTGTTACTTTGAACTCCTCAACTAAAAACAAACGTTTGAACCCTCTCAGGTTTTATCGGAGACAAGGCCGCTATTCCGTGTTGATTTTTAGGATTACCAATCCATCGCTTGAATTTCCAAAGCAAAAAAAATAATTGATAAATTGTTTATTTTTCTTAATACTCTCGAGATATTTTGGAGGCATCCAAGTGATTTCTTCTCTTTACAGAGCAATTTTCCTATCTGTATTTTTATTTCAAAATTTTGGTCATTGCGATGAAGATACAAGATATTGGGATGAAATTGGAGCTATCAATCTTCTGAAGGAAGATATTTTGCAGAATGCGGTAGCTGCGGGGATGCCCCCTGTATTTACTAGATTTCTTTATAATTATCAAGATTTTAGAATGGCTTTTTTATATTATTTTGAATTTTGCGATGACTGGTTTATTGGAGCTATAGAATGGAATACAAAACACATCAACAATCATCAAAAACAAGCCGAGCACTGGGCATCAATAAATGAACAAAACATAGTTCAAATGAAACAAGAGTATATTCGCTATCGACAGGGCATTCTACATGAATTAAAGCAAGAATTTCCTGCAGTTCGCTCTATCCTTCGAAATGGTTGGGATTTGGTACAACAGCATTGGTTTGATTTATCGTTATTTATTGACTGCTCAAAAGCTCCAATTTTTCGTTGGCAAAAGTCTTTTATTTTATTTGATATGGGCAAATCTTTTGATGCACTTCTACATATTGAAAAACTGATTGATAGCGGAGATCTCGAGAATCTCTTGCGAGAAGAGAAGATGAATCGAAGCGAATTTTTTATCAATACAGCGCAAGGCTATTCTGAAACGAACCAATATGAGAAGGCCATAGAGTGTTTAAATAAAGTAATTAGCGAGGATAAAGATCACAAAAAAGCTTATTTAGATCGAGCCACTGCATATTTTGAGCTTGGTAATTTTGATTTGTCTTTGCAAGATTACTTGGCATCTGGTGTTAAACCAACTCCTATTTTAGAAATAGACGAAATAGGACTATTCGCTTTGGGGTTAACAAGGGGAATTTTAAGAGGTGGTGTTCAAGCAGGAGTTGAATATATTCCATCTATTCTTTCTTCATTACACGGAATAGCGCATGGACTGTGGGCTTTTACGCAAGATCCTGTAAAAGTTTCTCTAGAATTAGTACAGGCCACTCAGGTATGCATTGAATTTGTCAAAAGCCACGCGACAAAGGAAGCTTTAAAAGAAGTTGTTCCAGAACTCAAGGATCTTTTAGAAAATTGGCATCAATATAAAGGGTCTGAAAGAGGTGAAATTGCTGGATATGTAATTGGGAAATATGGGGTGGATATTTTCGCAGGAGTAGGAATAGCTAAAAGTATGCAGATATACAGAAATCTAAAAAAAGCAAACAACCTTTTGACCTTTGAAGCGATGGCGATCAGTCAAAGAAATCAAGAATTAATTAAACTGGAAGCCACTAGAAGAGCGAAGGCGAGAAAACAGATTCTGTGCCATGGAAATTTAAAGATTCAACCAGGCAAACAAGGCAAACACATTTTTGGTCATAAAAATTA
>JAZKAZ010000105.1:0-8779 GCA_040388845.1 Chlamydiota bacterium
AGATCTTTCATTGCTTATGTAATAGAGCCGTACAACCGACACCGCCGCCGCAAAACCCGATTGGACCGCAGCCGGTCGTTCAAAATGGACCGATCCCGGATGGCGGAGCGCTGCCGCCGTAACTTAGATTAGGTCAATGGAAAAACCCATCCATCCAAGTTTGGCCTCGATTGGTATGGCCAAACTTGGAAAATATCGGAAGCGGCTCTAATCGCCCTCTTTCACTCGTTTCTTTGTCTTTTTGACAGCTGCGATTGGAGCGCTGCGAGAGGTGAGATCGACCCAAATGGGAGAAGTCCACGCGATGTGGCCATCTTTTTGAGTCACGCGCAAATAGTAGTAGGCAAAGGGCGGGCGGTCTTCCTTCGGCTCAAGTGCGATTTGACCGAGCAAGTCGGTATCGTCGATTTCAAACTGAAGTTCATCTTCTTTTACTTCTAGATTTCTGAATACTTTGCCGTTTCTGAAAAGAATTGCCTCAGATAGATTTTGCGTGCCAATCGCATAGCCTGTGATATGCCGGTTGAATTCGAGGCCGGGGCGGCTCTTTGTTTCAATCTCCGATCCCATCGGAAATCCTGCAATGTGGAGTCCCACGATGATCCGCTCTCCTGTGGTCGCATAGCAAGAGCGCGCCTGGAGCGCTTCAAAAAGAGAAGCCCGATTGTGTTCCTTAGACAAAATGGCAGTCAATCCTTGAGTGTATTGAGCTTGCGTTGTTTCAAAGAGAGAGGTATAAGGCCCTCGATCATCGTATCCGCCTGCAATAAAACCAAATCGGCAGCCATTGTTCATGGCCTTTTGGAGAGAGCCTTCCGCAGATTCAGCAATGCCTGTTTTGCCCCCTTGAATGGGCCTTGGGTTTCCCTCTTTAGCGGTGCATTCAGAACTTCCCCAGGCATTATAAATTTCGGCGACTCGCTCAAATTCAGGATGGAAGTCGGCAAAGTCGTAAGAAGTGGGTTTTCCCATCGTAAAAGAAGGGATGGCCAGAAGCTCTTTTGGATTATTCGTTTTATAGATTTTTTTCAAAGAGTTATTCTTTGTATCTTTGCGCCGTAAAATGGGCTTATTATCTTTGTTGTAGAGAAATTGCCGGAGTCCCTCTTCTTTGGGCTCTCCCAGCCATTGAAAGCCGAGCATAGCGACAAATCGATCTTCTTCATTGAATTCGGCAACTTGTTGAATGATTCCCTTCCAAATTTCATTTGAAGTTTCTTCTTCGCTATCAAAGCAGGATGTTGCAAAAAATTGGAGAGATCGATCATCTCGCATATGGCGCAAGAATGCTTCGATATTTTCAGCGGAATCAATTCTCTCCGATTCACCATGGAGCATTCCCCAATAGAGACTGACTGCGCCCTCAGGCAAGCATTTGATTGGCGGAGAATAGAAAAGTTCTTTGGTCTTTAAATTGCGAAGTTGGATTTTGTAGATCCCCGATTCATTGAAATAGAGGTTGGGAAGGGCGATAAAACCTGTCTCGGGAACAAAGAGCTTCCAGTTTAAGTTTTCGCGTAGGTGCTGGTAGCTCAAATCGATAAGAGTTCCTTCCGGGGCATTCGAGGTAAGATTTCCATACATATCCTCGAACCGGACAATCACATCGAATCGTTTATTTCGATTCACAAGAGACGGGGCGACAATTCGAAGGGTTTTTAGATGGTTGCCGCGCACGTCGAGATAAAATACTTCGCTCTCCTTGTAGTCCCCTTTGCCTTTTGGATCGATGAAGAGGTGAAAAGGACGCCTTCTATGAACTGCTCTTTGGCAGGCGTTTCCTTTAGCTACGACATCCTTTTCAGGCGTGCCCATGAGGATTGTAAGCGTTTCTCCCGCTTTCATTTCGACAGGGAGGCTAAATTCAAAGGAAGGGGTCATCAGTTCGGGATGCTCTACTTGGGCGGCATTCAAAATTTTTCCGCCGGGGAGCTCGGCCCAGATGAGATTGGTTTTTTCTTTGAGATTGGTCTGAGGGATTTGCCAGTCGATCGGCCGGCCTTTGCTAGAAAGATCGAAGCGAAGTTTGGCGCCTTTGGGCAACTGCGCTGCGGTTGTGTAAATAAACTTCCAGGTTGCTGTGTCTCCAGCCAAAGCGGCAGCGGGTTCGCAATAGCAAATCGATCGGCGCATCAGAAAACTCCTTACTTTGAGATTTCTATTCTGCCGAAGAGCCGATTCTTTAGCAAGAGCGAGAGGATCATTTTACAGGTGGGGAAAAAAGTAGATATAAAAAAATATTTACATTGTGGGATGTGTGAGTTTATATTATAATATTTTAGTTTTGGTATATGGTGGATTTCTTCTCCAAAGAAATTACCCTTCGGAAGAATCAGACGGCGCTGTATGGCGCGGCAAGATCTTGATCTTTTTCAAAGATCGCTCGTTTGAAGAAAGAACCTCTAGCTCAAATTCATCATGCGACAGCCTCCACCCTTTGCTAGGAATCGTCCCTGCACAGTGGAACACATATCCCCCAATCGTTTCGTAATCAGGATGAGTTGGAATCTGAACGCCTAGTTGATTTTCAATATCGATGATGCTCATCTTGGCATCGACGACCCAGCCGCCGCCTGGGATTTCCCAAAATTCTTGGTCTTCCCCAATATCGTACTCGTCCTCGATTTCTCCGACGAGCTCCTCTAAAATATCTTCAATTGTCACGATCCCCTCAGTTCCTCCGTACTCATCGACGATGATTGCCATATGGATCTGTTTATTGCGGAATTCCTGCAGAAGTTGGGTGATCTTTTTGTTTTCTGGGGCATAGAGAACGGGTTTGGCGATCGTTTCCAAGGGCTCATCCAGATTTTTATTCGGTCCGGTGAAGAATTTCAGCAAATCTTTGTAGAGAATGACGCCAATGATCTGGTCGAGGGTTTCTTTATAGATAGGAATCCGGCTATACCCTTCCAATGCGAAGAGGCGGGCAGCCTCTCGAATGGGAGTATCGGCAGAAAGGCTGAAAATATCGACTCTAGGAACCATGATCTCTTTTGCGACCCGCTCCTTGAAATTGACAAATGAGCTAATGAGCTTCTGATCGGTGACGTCAAGGTGCTGTTGCAGCTCTGATTCCCGAATGATTTCCCGAAGGCGGGATTTTCCTGCTAAAAAATCAGAGGATTCCTGTTCGATTTGAATTTTATTGAGAAGGCTTCGAGTGAGCTGCAAAAAAAGCCCTACAAGGGGAAAAAGAATGAGAAGAGAAAAAGAGGCGAAAGGGGCTGCTATTTTAAGCAGGGGACGGCTCCAAAGGCTTGCCAATAAACGGAGAAAATAATCGAGAAGAAGAGAGATTGCGATGATGATTCCGCCAATTGCAAGAAGCGGCGCCCATTCCGAATGATCGGGTGTTTGGATCACCTGATTTCGTAGAGCGGGGGAAATGAACATCAAAAAAAAGAAGGCTGACGTTGCATAGGCCAGTTCATAGATGTGTTTGCTTAAAGAGATGCAAAAAGAGAGATTTTCCCATTCATGTTTGGGAAAAAAACGCTTTAGGATAGGGCGGAAGAAGAAAAGGGGGCCTCCTTTTTCGCGGAGGTATTCCTTGGATTTGAATTTGCCTAAGTGTAAAAGAGCTGTGCTGCAAGCGGTCAGGGCAAGTGCACTCCAGAGGAAACACAGGGACAGAAGAGGGCTTTCCAGGAAAAAAAAGGTCATGAGTTCGATTTAGGGTTGATTGTGATTTTAAGGCCGTCTAAATGACGCATACAACTTTTTTCTTTTTTGCGCATAGTTCTTCTTAAAGCCTCCTCGAGATCGTCATAGCCCAGAAGATGCAAGAGACCATGAATTATATAGAGGGCGGTTTCTTGATAGGGATCTAGTTTTCTTTTTTTTGCATACCTGATAGCGACATTTGGGCAAACAAAAACTTCTCCTAAGTATTTCGAATCGATGGGAAAGGAGATGCAGTCGGTGGGACTCGGATCTTGAAAGAATTGCAAATGCAAGTCCGCTATTTTTTTTTCAGTGATGAAGTAGATCGTCACCTCTTCGCAGGAGGCGCCTAAAAATGCAAGAGTGGAGCGGACGAGTAAGCGTACAGCTCGTTTTTCTAGGGGAAGGTCTTTCTGTTGATTGAAGATATGTATTTTCACAGGAGGCAGGGGACTCGCAGTAGACTGCCAGCCCCCTAAAGTCTATGCAGAAGGGGTCTTTGGAAGGCCGGTCACTTTCGTGTCCCGTCCATCTACCCATTTGCCTAACTTGCGCAGCACATCCACGCGCTCAAATCGCTTGAGGACGTTCCGTTTTTTCGCGCCTTTGCTGCTTTTTCCATAGCTATTGTGTCTTGTCATAACTCTTTATCCAATTTTAGGGATGAATCGGTTGGGTCCAGTCTCGTTGCTGACCACATTTTCATGGGTCTTAAAGCCAAATTCCAGGTTGTCTCTTTTAGAACCCGTTTTAGGGGATGGGGGGCGGGGTCTGCGCGGGGAGACGTTCCGCTTTCTACCCTGTTTACTCACACGTGTCATAGATCTGCTCCGATAGCTTTAGATGGGGAAATTATAGAAAAAAAGGGGACTAATAGGCAAGTGAAGATTTTTTTCTTTATAGGCGAGGTTGAGTGGGCTTTCTTCTTTTTTAAAAAAGTGACAGATTTGCCCCTGAAATTAGGGGAGATCTTATACTTAATTAGGTTAGACAAATTTTAGGGGAGTGGCTAACCTCTTGTAAATTTTTTAGAAGGACATTGAATGATTCCTGTGCAGTCTGCCCTAGAAATCCCATCATATGAAGAGTCGTTCCGACAAGAAACTATTTGGAATGAAAGGATCTTCCAGAAAGGAAGCATTGAAAGACAAAGTCGCATCCGAGAAGAAAGCTTTCCTATTATTTTTGAGGAACTTGCGGACTTATTTGTATGTGCTCAAAAATCTGACCGCAATGAATTATTTTATTTGAGAGAGATTGCTCTAATTTCAAAACACCTGGTTTCATTCGAAAAATATATTAAACTTCATTGCACCCCTTTTCAACAGCTTTCTTATCTGATCCGATTTCAAAAAATTCAAATCCGCTGGAACGAATTGCTCCAAACAAATTTTTTTCAAATTCCTTGTATCAGAACTTTAAAATCTCTTCACTGGAGCAAAGTAGCTTTAAAAACTAGGCCGATCAGTCAGCGCTGGAATGCTTTTTTCTTCGAGGTGCTTCGGTTTTATAAGTCTGAACGCAAGTGTAATATTCGAGCTAAACAGGACAGAATCTATTCTTCATATTTTAAGCAAAAGTGGAAGGAGGTGCAAAAAGGGGGGTTCTGCAACTTGGTGGATCCACTGGTAGGCACTCAAAATACATTGCTTATCTGGCAGTATGCAGGAATGCATTGGGTCCAAATGAAAAACAAAAAATGGGTCGAATCCGCTTTTTGGGGCAAAATCTCAACTCGCCTCGATCAGCCATCCTAATTGCTTATATGCATCAAAGCGCATCGAAGAAAGGTTTTTTTTCACGGGAGCTGTGAGGTCTTCTAATTCATAGATAATTCGAAAAGGACCTTCGATTAGAAGAGGTGTAGAGCAGAGATTGAAAGCAATTTTTGCTCCATTGACATTCTTTTTGATTTTTGTGATCGCGATCCAATCCGTCGTGGGCTCGTCGGTTGCAGAGTGAGGAAGAAAGCTGATGGACGGAAATTTCCAAAGGAGTTCATCCACAAATTCTTGGGCGCGCAAGTCTTCTACGACAATGAGAAAAGGCTCTTTCTTCTGAAAGTGGGTGCGCGCCGTCTCTGCGATCTTACTTAATTTTGCAGCAATTTCACGCACTTGGAAAAAGATGACGCGGGATGGGGGCGTATCAGAGGAATTCATCGAAGTCCTTTTCTGGAGTTCTGGTATCTTCGGGAACAATCATCCCACAAGAGACCAAAAATTTCACCACTTCTTCATTGGTCATATCGACATCTGCTACATCTGTTTCCGGCACTAAAAAGAGAAATCCAGAAATCGGGTGGGGAGCCGTTGGCGCAAAGACTGAAACGAGAGGGGTTTTTATTCTTTGTTGGCATTCAGCAGCCACTTCGCCGGCATTAAACCCTAGGCAGAAATTGGGCCTTCCTGGAAAAGGGATCATCACGGGCTTTTTAAACGCTTTTTTTCCATCGACAGAAAAAAGGGCTGAAAAAATATCTCGACTGACTTTGTAGACGGTTTTTACAATCGGGATGCGAGCAATCATCCGATTTCCCCAGCTGATCAAATTTTTAACGACAAGCCATTGGGTCACAAATCCGAGAACGATGATGAAAATACAAAGAAAAATCAAACTTAGCAGTCTAGATAAAAAAAGGGTCAGCCCTGAAGGAAGCGTGAAGGGAAGGTTTTCTTGGATCAAAGCGATGAGAGAGCCCACAACCGGCACGAAAGGAGTCGTGAAGAAGTCAAAGAGAAAAATAATCACCATCAGCGTGAGGGCAAGGGGCAAGAGAAGCACAAGCCCTGTCAGTAAATACTTTTTCATGAAAAAACCCTGATTTCAGGCTGAATGACGCCGCAAGAAACAATGTATTTGATCGCCTCATCGCTTTTCATCTGTAAATAAATCAAATCGGATTTGCTCGACATCACAAGAAACCCAGTGGTGGGATTGGGGGTCGTTGGAATAAACACAGAGACCAACTCCTCCTTGTTTATTTCAGAACAGGTGAGGGGAGATTCTCTAGCAACCAAGCCGATACAATAACACCCCTTGTAGGGAAATGTGATCATGACAACTTGTTTGAAAGAGTTCTTGTTGGAGACAAAAAAGGATTGGACGATCTCTTTAGACGTTTTATAAACTTTATTGACTAAAGGGATCCGATGGATCAGCCGATCGCCCATGCGCAACAGCTGTCCAAAAAAGTATTTTCGGGCAACAAGCCCTAGAAAAAAGGTGATGAGGAACAAGGCGATGAGGATGATGATTTGACTCATGGTATGGATGAATTGATCAGAGCCAATGAATGAACCGATCGAAAAACTATCTAAAATATCGATGACAAGGCCAACAAACGGCTTTGTGAGAAAGTTGACCACAAAGTGGATGACCCAAAAAGTTACCGCCAGAGGCAGAAGAGTCAAGAGCCCAGTAATAAAATACTTCTTCATAAAACTCATGATGGCGGGGAGATATTTATTTCGCAAGGATCTGCGCTGCAAAAATAACAAAGACAGGGCTTCGCCCCGTACCCCACCAAAGGACTTATACGTCCTTATGGAATCTTTTTTATTAAATAATACAGGAGTCCAGAGGACGTATAAGTCCTTTGGTGGGGTACGGGGCGAAGCCCTGTTCTGGATTAACGAGAGCGTTTGGTTTTTGCGGGAGCTGTGGCGGGAGGAGCAACGATTGCCCACTCGGATTGCTGGAGGATATAGTTGATATTTTCTAAGCGGACGTGGAGGGGCTGTCCTGCAGTGAAGGTCTTGCCGGTGCGAGTGCCGCGGAAGGTCATGCGAGCTGAGCTGTATTCGAAGAAATCGTTACCGAGCTTAGATACGTGGATGGTTCCTTCTAGATCGAAAAGGGGTACTTCAAAGAAAAGAGCAAAGGGTTTGACGCGGGTGATGATAGCTGGGTAGATTTGAGTTGGGTCGTTTGCGAAATAGGTGCCCGCGAGGCGTAATTTTTTGAGTACGACGACGCTGCTTTCGGCTCGGAAGGAGATTCTCTCTTTTTCTGAGCAGGCAGTAGCTACGCTATTTACATCCGTCTCATCTGAGAGTTCGTCAAAAAGAAGACGCTGGATGATCAGGTCTGTGTATCTGCGGATAGGGCTTGTGAAATGGCAGTAATGCTCGAGTGCAAGGCCGTAATGGCCAATATTATCTGAGGAATAGCAAGCAAGGCGCATACTGCGGATGAAACTGACAGAAAGCTGAGGAAGGAGGGGCGAGTTTTTGGCTTCCTGAAAGAGTTTCTGAATATCGAGATGCGTGGGACTTGCTGGAACGTGGAAGCCCAAAGATCTGGCAAAAGTGTAAAAATCCTGGAATGATTCTGGCGTTGGCTGCTCATGGACTCGGTAGATGAGTGTTTTACCAGCATTTCCGAGATGAGTTGCGACGATTTCATTGGCCTTGAGCATGAACTCTTCGATCATTTGATGGGTGATATCATATTCTACCCGCTCAATTTTTATGGGCACTCCCTTTTCGTCGACGAGGATCACATCATCCGGCATTGCAAAATCGATGCTGCCCCGCTCCATCCGCTTTTGTTTGAACAAGTAACAGAGCTTTACCATTCTTTCGAGGAGTTCTAGGTGAGGGCTTTTTTTCTCTTTTTCGATGACTTTGAGAGCTTCTTTATAAGTGAATCTTTTCGCGCTTCGGATGCAGGAGCGGACAATTCGGTATCCAAGGAGATCTCCTTTTGGGCTGAATTCGGCAAGAACCGATTGCGTCAGCCGTTTGACATTCGGCTTCAGACTGCAAAGTTCATTGGACAGTCCCTCTGGCAGCATCGGAACGCACTGGCCCGGAAAATAGGTGGAGTTGCATCTGCGGAGCGCCTCTCTATCGAGATGGCTTCCCTCTTTCACATAGTGAGCTACATCTGCGATATGAACCCCGAGATGGAAATGTCCTTTATCATCGCAGGTCAAGGTGATTGCATCATCGTAATCGCGGGCGGTATCTGGGTCAATGGTGACGCACTCCCATTCCGTTAAATCGACTCGGAACTCAAGATCTTTCGGCTTTATTTTAGCCCCGAAGCTTGCCGCTTCATCTAAAGTTTCTTGAGTAACTTCAGGACCGTCTTCTTTCAATTCATCAAG
>JAZKAZ010000105.1:8789-12521 GCA_040388845.1 Chlamydiota bacterium
TTTCTTGAGTAAATCCGTCAGGGAGCTCGAATTCTTCAATGGCTGCTTGGATATCGATGGAAGGATCGGAAATATTTCCGATGAGGCGGGAAAGCTCTCCTTCGACGAGATTCGACTCATTGTTCCAGTTAGTAATTTCACAGATAATTCGATCCCCTTCCTGGAGAGGAGTGCCCGCTTTCGTGCGGACCAAAATAGGTTTGTCAGGGCCTAAAAGAGGGGCGTAGGCAAGATAATGGCGATTCGATTTACGGACGACAGTCCCAGCTAAATGGGTGCGCGATCTTTTTAAAATAGCGATCACTTCTCCCTCGGGCCCTTTGGCAGAGACGACGGGATTGACTTCGATTTCAACGGTATCCCCATCGACCGCATCTTTCAAGGCATGTCTAGGAATAAAAACATCAGGGCCGCCGCTTTCGTTTTTAACAAAGCCAAATCCCTTAGGATGGACGCTGATCGTTCCGGTCACGAGAGCAGAAAGAGAAGGTAAGGAATATTTCTCTCTACTGATGGCGATCTGTCCCTCCAAGACCATTTGATCGAGGATCTCTTGGAAGAGAGGGCGGTGAATTTCTGGGATCGCGAGCTGTTCGATGAGCTCAGATGAGCTAGCAGGTGTGTAGCGCTTTCCTTGAATGAATTGAAAGAGAGTTTTAGAGAGGTTGCGAGCGATTTTTGCCATCTTAGAGGGGAGCTTGCCGCAGATCTTTGGATCTGGGACACTGCTTGAATAGGCCTTTGAGGACCCTCTCCGTTTTTTTGAGGTCATAGTTTATCATAGTCTCTAGGCCGATCATAGGAGAGCTATGCATATGGCACAAGGGTAAAGTTTGAAAAAGGGATAGAACCTCGGCCTTTTTGCCGAGGTGCAAAAAAATATCTATTATTGTGCTAGGAAGGCTTCCGCAAAAGCATCGTTTTTTTGGATTAACTCATTGGTCACTGCGGTAATTCCTCTCAATACCGTCTTTGCATTTTCAGATATGGGGTACTGATCAATCCCAGAGGGATCGGTTGCATTCAGAATAATCAATTTCTCCCTGGAAGGAAGAGTGGGGAGGAAAAGTTTTTTAAGTTCTTCGATGTCATAAAAAGTATTTCTATCTTCGTCAAACCTTGCACCGTCGATCATCGCTGATTTCGTATAAGGCTTTCTCAAAAATTTAGGGCAGTTATCGAAATTAATTTCAATATTTGTGAAAAGAAAGTTTCGGATTGCAAGCATAAGAACTATGGGCATGACCTCGGCGTCAGAGTCTGCCAGCTGCTGGTTAAATGCATTGAGGGCCTCTAGGTTTTCGTCTCCGAGAACCATTCTATGAATAGCGATCGCTCTTCTTAAAAAATTCTTATCATCCATGGGGGTGTTGTTATACAGGGAAATGCGATCTTTAGTAGCTGCAGGTACGTTTTCCTCGGCAGCAGCTGCAGCTGAAGCTGGCCCAGTATTTAATTGCGCAGTTGCAACGGTTGTGACGGTACTATTTGCTATCCCCTGCGCAGATGCGGTAGCTGGTTTGGTTTTGAAAAAGTTTCTTATCTCTTCAATCCATCCTTTTATACGAAGGACGATATTTTTGAAAAAATCAGAAACTGCTTTGCAAACTTTGTCCAATAAACTTTGTCCTCGAGGGGGCGATCCTTCAACTCTTAAAAATGGAGAGGCAGATCGATTTAGGGCTTGAATCATGAAAACTCCGTTTAGGAATGAGGAAGCATCCTAATGAAATTTAAAGTTTCAATCAAGGAATAAAAAATTTAGAAATCGGTTGTGAAATTTTTACAACGCGCAGCCTCGAGAAATAAGCTGGCGCCGGAGCGCAGGTACATCGGTAAAAATTTCTCCGTCAAGCCCGCAATTCTTGGCACCTGCAATGAACTCAGGGATATCGTCTGTATAAAAACATTCCTCGAGGCTGCATTGAGACATCTCAAGCGCTTTTTGAAAGATGAGAGGATCGGGTTTGCAAGCTCCGACTTCAAAGGAGAGGATTTTATAGTCGAACAGCTGTAAAACGGGATAATGAGAATAGAGGTGGTCGAAATGACAGTCGCATGTGTTTGATAGAAGAATGAGCCGGATCCCCTGGTTTTTTAAACTTTCTATAAGGGGTACTAGTTCCTGATTCGGAGTAAAAATATCGGAAAGAGCCTTCCTAAAATCGGGCAAAGAAAAGGAAAGAGGGGCTTTGCACTGAAACTGCCGGTAGATTTCCGCTGTATCAATCTTTCCTGTTTCATATAACTCTCTAAGCTGCTTTTGAAAAAAAAGATGTTCGATCTCCGATTGCTCAAGTCCAGAAAGAATTTTTATCTGGGAAAACATTTTCGGAAAGCTAAAGAAAATCAGAACATTTCCAAGATCAAAATAAATAGTTTTTATTTTTTTCATACACTCTCTCTATTGACTCTGACATCCTCTGGAAAATTAGGATTCCAAAGGACCTCAGTCCTTTGGTGGGGTACGGGGCAAAGCCCTGTGTTGTTCCTGGCCTCGCAAAAGATAACTCCGGAGCGTGTTTTGCAAAAGCATGGCAATCGTCATCGGCCCCACTCCACCCGGCACGGGAGTAATATGTCCCGCCACAGATGAGACCTCTGAAAAATCCACATCGCCTACGAGTTTTCCATCTTTCAAGCGGTTGATGCCGACATCGATCACAGTGGCTCCGGGCTTGATCATCTCTTTTTTGATGAATCCCGGGCGACCTACCGCGGCAACCAGGATGTCTGCCGAGCGGGTGAGAGTGGAAAGATGTTCTGACTGACTATGGGCAACGGTCACTGTGGCGTTGCAGTGGGGCTTTTTTTGCATTAAAATCGCAGCAAGAGGTTTTCCTACGATGTTGCTTCTGCCGACGATGACGACGTGCTTTGTTTCAACGGGGATTTTGCATTTTTCAAGTAGGACTTTGATTCCGAGGGGCGTGCAGGGGAGGAATCCGTCGTCTTCGCCTAGGAGCATTTTTCCGACATTGAGGGGATGGAAGCCGTCGACATCCTTTTGAGGAGAGATGGCAGCGGTCACTGTTTTTTCATCGATGGAGAGGGGAAGAGGAAGCTGGACCAGGATTCCGTCGATGGAAGGATCTTGGTTGAGTTGATCGATCTGATCCAAAAGCTCTGACTGGGAAATGGAGGCAGGCAATTCGATGAGAGTGGAGGCAATTCCGGTGTCTGCGCACGCTTTTTTTTTGGAGCGGACATAGGATTGGGAGGCGGGATTTTCGCCGACTAAAATGAAAGCCAAGCCTGGCTTTCTTCCCCGAAGACCCGAGACTTGGGATGCAAGCTCTCTTTGAATCTCATTTGCGATTTTCTTGCCATCGATCAGCATAGTTAGATCCTCCGACTGAGGATCTGGACGGCAGAGTTGTGGATTTTTCCATTGGATGCAAAAATCGGTGTGCGGGAGTGGATGTTGAAGGGGCGATTATCCCAGCCTGTGACCATGCCGCCTGCCTCTTCAATGAGAAGTTTTCCGGCAGCACAGTCCCAGGGACCCAGCTCTACCTCAAAGAATCCATCCATCCGGCCAGATGCCGTGTAGGCAAGATCGATTGCAGCCGAGCCTAAACGCCGGATGGGGATACCAAGTTTTAGGATATCTATGAAGTGGTCGATGCAATGGTGGGGATTTTCCGATAGATTATAGGGAAATCCCGTTGCAAGCATCGCCTGTTCTAGAGTGGGAATGTTGGAAACATGGATTCTGACCCCATTTAAAAA
>JAZKAZ010000106.1:0-14762 GCA_040388845.1 Chlamydiota bacterium
GTGCTTTGAGTTGAAGCTATTATTTCTCCAATCCCTTTATCCATTGCCCATCCAAACATAAATGATCTACTTACGAGGGCCCTTTGTGCAATGCTTCCCGTCCAACCCTCTTGAAATCTATGATAGTCTACCGCGCCTGCAACGATTCCTGAAATTGTCATCTTTTTCCTATAGATTTTCTAACTTTGAGGCGATTTCGATGAGTTGTTTTTCAGTTTGAGAAAGGGTTGTCTCAAGCTTTTCCACGACCTCTTTTGGCGCGCGCGTCCGGAAATCCTCATTGGCAAGCTTTCCTTGTGTGGAGCTTTTCAGTTTTTCCAGCTTTTCCTTTTCTTTTTCGAGGCGTCCCTTTTCTTTCTCGCGGAAAGAATCGGGGATGGGAATCATGAGCTTGAGGGCGCCAACCAGTGCATTTGCGCCGAACGAGGATGGCTCTTCTGTGGCGAAGCGGATGGAAAGAGTGGGAGTGAGCGCAGTTAAAATATCAGAGTGCGCTTTTGCTGTTTTCCATTCGAGAGAGGCGGGAGATCCGAAGAGGAGGAGCTCGGTTTTTTCCGAGGGAGCAAGCTGCATTTCGGCGCGGATATTGCGGATGGCGCGGACCATTTCCATCATCAGATCAAAGGTTTTTTCGATTGCAGGATCGATCTCTTCTTCGGAAGAGACTTCTGGATAGGGAGCGACGAGACAGGCAGGAGAGTTAAGGGCCGAAATTGTCTCTAACGTGTAGGGATCGCAATTTTTAGGGATTTCAAGTTTTTGGAACTGCTCTTTTAAGAGCGAGAAAATCTCTTCGGTGATGAAGGGGGAAATGGGGTGCATCAGGCGGATTGCATTGCAAAGGAGAATGACGAGAAGCCTTTGTTTGTTTTCTCTGAGCTCCGGAGTGCCCACTTTGCCGAAAAGAATGGGCTTGGCCAATTCCACATACGTTGCGCAAAAATCGTTCCAAAAAAATTCATAGGCACGGGTAGCTGCTCGATCGAATGTGTAGTCCGTGAGATTTTGGTTGATTTGGGCAGTTGCCTTGGCAAGCTGGGCGAGAATCCAACGATCCTCTAGCGTGAGCAAGGCGATATTGAGTCCTTTGGCAAGAGCTGAGCTCGTCAATCCTTCGAGGTGGAGAAAAACAAAGCGAGAGCCATTCCAGATCTTATTGGCAAAATTCTTGAATTCTTCAAATCTGCGCAGATCCAGATCAATCTGGCGTGCGTGTGTCACACTGGAACAAAGGGCCAGGCGCATGGCGTCGGTGCCGTAATTTTCGATGATCTCCAATGGATCGATGATATTGCCTTTTGACTTAGACATTTTTTCCCATTTGGAATCCACGTCAGGAGGAATAGGCGCTCCGAGATCGTATCGTTTCTTTTCCTCTGCGCTGAGATAGGCAATTGATCCATCGGAGGTAGATCTGGAATAAGACTTTCCATAGATAAGCCCGTGGAGAAATGCCTCGTGAAAGGGGACGGCATGTTGGATATATTCGCCCATCAAAATCATGCGGGCGACCCAGAAAAAGAGGATGTCGTGGCCTGTGATGAGAGTAGAGGTTGGATAGAACTTTTTCAATTCAGGGGTATTATGCGGCCAGCCGAGTACGCTGAGCGGCCAGAGAGCAGAGGAAAACCAGGTGTCGAGGACATCGGAGTCCTGTGTCCACGATTCGGGATCTTTTTTTACCTCAGGAGGCTCTCCCTCTCCCGCATAGCAGATCATCCGTTTAGGATCTTCTTTGTGGTACCAAATCGGGATCCTGTGTCCCCACCAAATTTGGCGTGAGATGCACCAATCGCGTAAGTTCTCAATCCAATGAAAATAGGTTTGCTCAAAATGAGGGGGGATGAGTTTGACTCGTTTATCCCGGACGGCTGAAATGAGCTTTTCTTTGAAGTGGGACATTTTTACGAACCACTGCTTGGAAAGATAGGGCTGTAACACGGCCTTTGAGCGGTAGGAGAGTCCTACGCGGAGTTTGTGCGGCTCTGTTTTTACAAGCAATCCAAGCGTTTTCAAATCGCGCAAGACGGCAGCCCTTGCCTCTTCGATCGTCATCTGGGCAAATTTGCCCCCGTTTTCATTGATCTTCCCGTCGGGCGTCAGGATATTGAGGAAGGGAAGATGGTGGCGATGGCCTACTTCAAAATCATTGAAATCATGTGCCGGGGTAATTTTTACAGCGCCCGAACCAAAGGCTGGATCTACAAATGGATCTCCAATGATCGGGATCAATCTGTCTGTCAGGGGAAGTCTTACCTTCTTGCCAATCAGAGAAGCATAGCGCGCATCGCTTGGGTGGACCGCAACTGCCGTATCGCCAAGGAGCGTCTCGGGCCGGGTCGTCGCAATGATCAGGGATTCATCTCTTCCCTCCAACGGATACCGGATATGCCAGAGAAATGAGTCTCGCTCTTCATGTTCCACTTCATCATCGGAAAGGGCCGTCTGCGTCACTGGATCCCAATTGACGAGATAATCGCCCTGATAGATGAGCTTTTCATCGTACATTTTCTTAAAGCAGGTGCGCACCGCCAGGTTACTTGCCTCATCCATCGTGAAGCGAAGACGCGACCAATCGCAAGAGCAGCCCAGCTTCTTCAACTGGCCTAAGATCTGCCCCTCGCTTTTCTCTTTCCAGTCCCAGACATGAGCTAGAAATTCTTCCCTGCTGAAATCTTTACGCCTCTTGCCCGTCTTGGCCAAGAGATGTCTCTCCACCACCGTCTGCGTTGCAATCCCGGCATGGTCCGTCCCCGGAACCCAAAGAGCCTCAAACCCAAGCATTCTTTTCCAGCGGATCAGAATATCCTGCAGCGTATCGACCAGGGCATGGCCCAGATGGAGAACCCCTGTCACATTCGGAGGAGGAATCACAATGCAGTAAGGTTTCTTTTTAGACGTAGGGTCGGCTTGAAAATAGCCCCCTTTTTCCCAAAAGGAATACCACTTTTCTTCAACAAGTTTCGGATCGTAGGCTTTAGGTAGTAAACTCATAGGCAAAGATCATAGCAGAGAAGAGGCCTTTATGGAAAATAACTTTAAATTGCAAAGTTGCGGGGATCCAAAAAATGGGGCTTTGCCCCAAACCCCACCAAAGGACGAAAGTCCTTGTGGAATCCTACATTATTAAAATAGAAAAGGAGTCCAGAGGACTTTCGTCCTTTGGTGGGGTGCGGGGCAAAGCCCTGCTTGAATTAAAAAAATCTTGTATAGCAGAAGTAATCGTTGTAAACTGCCACGCAAAATTCAAGGAGATGATTTTTATGGGTGTCCCACCGATTGTCCGAAATACTTTCTATCACGATGCGTTAGAAAATTCCAATTTGATTAAGGCGCTCTCTTGCGTGCCTGTGTTTGGGGAGTTTGTCTCTAGGATGGTTCAGTTTTCCCTACAGTCTGAAATAGCAAAGTCTGAGATTCTTGCAGAGACTATTGAACTGATTCAGATAACAAATGAATACAAATCAGCTGACATAGCTCGCCGGATTCTCTCGGTTGTTATTTTGATTATTGGGTTAGCTTTGGGCGCTTTGCCTGGATTGCAGCTCTTATGCATTGGGATTATGATTGGAACCATTGCGTGGAGCGCGCATGAGAGGAATAAGAATTGTGAGCTCATTACAGAGCTTCAGACTACTGGCTTTCGGGATGGGATGCGGGTGAGATAGCTTGTTTTTAGAGGTGCTTTTTTCGATGCATATCTAAATACCAGAGAGCTGCGCAGAGAACTGAGTCGACAGAGGTATTTGTCCGGATTTCTTCGTATAGATCCCTGTCTGTTTTCAGCTCTGTCTGAATCCATTCAAAGGGATCGAGTCCTTGCTCTGCCTTTTTTACCGCATTTTTGGCGAAGAAATAATAAATCTTTTGGTTGCAAAAACTAGGAGATGGGTAAGAGGTGCCGATCAACTCGATCTTCTCTGCCCAATAGCCTGTTTCCTCGAGCAACTCTCTCTTGGCTCCCTCGATGGGATCTTCTCCCTCGTCGAGCCTGCCTCCAGGACATCCGAGTACATATTTGCCTGTAGGATGGCGGTATTCTCGATTTAGGATCCAGAGTCCTTGTTCATCTTGCGCCAAGATGGCAGACGCATCGGTGGAGAGGACGAGCGATGTGTAGGCAAGCGTTTGGCCATCTGGTTTTTGGAGGAGGTCTTGCTTGATTTCAAAAAATCCGGAATAGAGAATTTTTGTGGATTGAACTTTTGGTTTTTGGGTCATGTTTTGCCTACGCAGCGGTAAAAAAGATCGATTTGTCTATGGAGTTCCTTTTTTTCCCACCAAAAAGCATGCTCAATCCACCCTTTTTTATCGTCGATGCGCCCTGTCAAGAAATAGCTCGGCAATGCAGTTGTGGGAGGATAGGGAGTATCTAAAACAGAGGAAAAATGATGCATAGCGGCATCCCTTCCCTTGGAGAGATAAAGCCACGTGCCATAGGGGAAATGGAGCGGCGAGGTCTCTTGATTGAGTAGGGAGGCGGGGTATTGGTCAAAAAGCTCTTTGGCCAAGGGGAGTTTTTTCTGCAAAAGATGGCTCCAGATTTCCAGAGCGTCGAAAAAGGTGCGCTCCAAAGGATCCATTTTGCATTTTTTGAGTTTGAGAAAGGTGGATTCAATGAGCGCATATTCGGAATCTTTCAAAGCTTTGCGCATAAAATAGTAGATCGAGCGTCCTTTTTTTTTGTCTAGCTGAGAAGGAAATGGTTGACTGAGCGAAATGACTTTAAGCGGATGGAGAGAGCCGAACTCGTTGAGTTCCTCAAAGGCCTCCAGCTCCAATAAACAGAAGAGCGCATTGCCTAAAAGTTTTTCGTCTACAGGCTCTAACGCCTTTAAATTTTGCCCGATTTCGACGAGGATGGGGATTTTGGCAAGCCAAAAAGCCAGCTGGATTGCAATTTGAGAGCTCCGATCTTTCGCATCTTCTAGGAAGGGAAGTTGTTCCCAGTTTTTTTCAAGGCTTTCCAGAAGATACCGCGTATCGCCATTTTCTAAAAGATTGGGGATATGTCGAATTGCAAGAAGGATGATTCGGTAAGCTGCTTCCCGATGATTCAAAGAACTTTCATGGATTCGATAGACGATCCGCTCTTTGAGCATGGGTAAAAGAGGGTGTTTTGGAAATTTGCGCAGCGCAAGTTCCAGGCATTTGGCCTCTTCCTCGGCATCTCCAAGAGCGTCGTAAACAAGTGATTTGCCTAAGTATTCAAGCGGGGCGCCCGGCGTTCGGTAGAGCTTTTCAAATTCTTTTAAGGCCAAATGGAAGAGCTTTTCCTTCGCAGCTTTTCCCTTTTCGGCTCGTGCTTCCTCAAGGAGCGTTAGCCCCGCCCGAAAAAGAGCTTCTCTCCCTTCCATTCTTCCTGGAAAACAAAGGCCGATCCTCCGGTATTCCTGCAGCGCTAAATCGTAGAGCTTATAGGTTAAAAACGCATTTGGAACCGCAAGGCAGCCGACCATGACGTTATGGCTTCCGTCGTAGACTTTAAAGTGTTTTAACTCAAAGTCGGCGTCTTTATGAAGGAGGCCTACGTGAGTTCCGGCCAGCGGCAGATGACTGCCAAAGCTGACTTTAAGGACCCCATTTAAGAAAAATTTAAGATAATCGTCGACTTTTTCAATCCTGATTCTGTGCCAAATATTGGACTCAAGAAAAAGGGTTTTCACCTCGAGAACTTGAACATTGTTTCGGAATAACTGGCAGGTGGGATGGCTTGCAGAGCCAATCCAAAGACAATATCCTTCCTCCAAGCTTTTCCTCTCATCTGCCTCGGGCACGCTGAATAAAAAGCCCAAGCCTTGGCCATGCGAGCTGAGACGCACTTCTGCATCGATTCGAATGTTGTTTGCAAAAGAGCCCTTTGAAATCATCAAAGCCGCCCATTCCGTTACGTCGAGGCTTCGGGTGATGGCGATGTGTTTGGCAAGAAGGAGGTTTTCTTGAAATTGCCAATCCTCTTTTCGATTCCGGTCGAGCTCTGCCCGAAAGACCCACTCGGGGCGCCCTTCGATGTAGTTTTTTAGCTCTGCAATCAGCTCTTCTACGCTCCTGTAGCGCTCCTTTTCAGAATGGGCCAGACATTTATGAGAGACTTCTGCCAATTGATGGGGGATATCTCGATATGGGGCCATTTCAATTGGATCGACCAGCTCTTCAGAATGGGCTTGCTTGCGGAAGGCGGCAATCGTTTTTCGCTGGAAGGGAAGCTGGAGGGTCAGCATCTGATAGAGAATCACTCCAAGCGCATAAATGTCTGTTTGGACAGAAGAGGATTTACCAGTTAGACGCTCCGGTGCCATGTAGGCTAAGGTGCCTGTGATTTTACCAGGTCTTGTCAATTCCTCTCCGTTTGCAATTTTTTTGATCGCAGGAAGTGGATCCTCTTTTTCAATTTGATCGATGAAATCGGCAATTCCCCAATCGAGGATCATCACCTCTCCATATTTTCCAACGATGATGTTTTCAGGCTTTACGTCTCTATGGAGGATCCCCTTCGAATGCGTATAGGCGATGGCTTCGCAGACCTGGAGAAAAATGCGGGCAAGGGCAGGAATGGACCGTCCAATGGGATGGATACATTCCCCATTTTTTTCTTGCTCCCGAGCAGTCCGCAAAATTTGGCGGAGCGTATCTCCCTCGACAAAGGGCATCGTGTAATAGATTTCAGGAGGGGTGGTCTGGATCGAGAGGATCGGGACGATCGAAGGGTGAGTCAAGAGACTTGCGACTCTCGCTTCTCGAAGAAACCGGTTTTGGATTGTTTTATTATTCCTTAGCTCAGCTCGGATTCGCTTCAAAGCAACCAGCCGCCCGCAGCTAGGATCTTTTGCTAAAAAGACCTCTCCCATACCCCCTTTGCCCAGGCTTTGAATGACCACGTAGGGTCCAATTGCCTTTGGCAAAGTCTCTGCGTCTTGATTTTTTCCCATGATTCCGAGCCCCCGAACAAAGTTCATCCCATAATAGGAGAAATCATGCAAGGGAATTCCATTGAACCATCTCAAATGTCAATTTTTGAGGTTGTTTGGGCGTATTTACAGAATATTGGTCTTACAGCGTAAGTTTCCAGATCTGTTACTATCGTTTTTTGGTCAGCACATCTGTCGCATTTAATATTTATTTCCTTTGTATTTTTTTCATAAAATAAAAGTTGAAGAGGAGGGAGCCGATTCTCTTTGGATCGGACTGTCAGTTCAACCATGGTCCGATCATGATCGTCCAGAGAAATTTGCTTTCCAAATTTGTACGTAGTCACTCGTCTTGTATTCGAAATAATTTCTAGTAAATAGTCAGTCGATGTTCCTGGAACGTGGGTGCAATGACTGATGATTACCCCGTCAATGATCTGGACTGCCGGAATGAGTTTGGAAATGGGTGTTGCCATAGAAAAGTCTCGGGCAAGTTAAGTTTGTTTTTTAAAACAGAGGGAAGCCTATCCGATAAGATTTTTTTTTACCATATCTTTAGCGGAACAATTTTGAGAAAAAGATTTAAAAAAAAACCTCGATCTTTCATTTTGAAAAAAAAGAAGGAGTCTTATGAGAAAGCTGGCCTGGAAACTGATCTTACTGATCATCGTAGGCGTTATTGTTTTTTTCTGGCTGATCAAAGCTCCCATCATGTCCTCCTATCTGACGCAGAAAATGGGAGTGCCGGTATCGATCGGCAGCATCAGCATGTGGCCGAGCCAAACTGTCATTAAGAACTTTAGAATTAAGAATCCAAGAGGATTTAAAACCCGGACCGCCTTTGAAGCTGAGCGCACTGAAGTGGATTACAATTACAAGCAGCTCACCTCCAACCCTTCAGAAATCGACCAGATCCTCATTGATAAGATCTTTATTAGCGTTGAATTTTCAAATCCTTTGGGGAGCCAGAATAACTGGACTGCAATCGGAGCTGGAATGCCGAAAGAGGAGAGGAGAAATGCAAAACATGTCATCATCCACAAGCTCATTTTGACAAATATCACAATAGAGATTCGGGGGCTCGGTCTTCTAGGCAAGCCGCAGACCCGTCAAATCGACCGGATGGAATTTGATGAAATCGATAGCCAAAAGGGCTTCCCCACAAAAGATCTGATTTCTAGAATTTTCAAAGGCGCCGGAATCCAGCAATATATCAAGGATGCTTTCAATCCGGAAAATATCATTGATAAAGTGCTTAATCCATTTAAGGGTTTTGGCGGGATGAATGAAGCGGTGAGTCCGCAGAGCAAAGATTCCCTCTAAAAAAAAAGAGCCCTTAGGTTTCCCTAAGGGCTCTAGAAACTTAAAAAGAGTTGAGATTAGAACTTTTTAGTAGTCCATTTCTCCGCCACCGGCATGAGCCCCGGCTGTTTTTTCTTGCGGCTCTTCTGTGATGATCGCCTCTGTGGTCAAGAGAAGACCTGCAATCGATGCGGAAAATTGGAGCGCGCAACGGACGACTTTTGTCGGGTCGACGATCCCTTTTTCAATCATGTTCACATAGATATCATCCCGCGCATCGTAGCCGTCATGGATCCCCATAGAGGCAACTTTTTGCACGACAATCGAACCTTCTTTGCCTGCGTTTTCAGCAATTTGGCGCAAAGGGTAAGAAAGCGAGCGAGCGATGATCTCAGCGCCGATTTTGACATCGCCGGAGAGTTTCGCAAGCATCTTTTCTAAGATGGGCAAACAGCGGATCAAAGCTGCGCCGCCGCCAGGAACGATCCCTTCTTCAACAGCCGCTTTAGTGGCTTCCTTCGCATCGTCGACGCGATCTTTTTTCTCTTTCATCTCTACTTCGGTCGCGGCACCCACACGGATGATCGCAACGCCGCCGGAGAGTTTCGCGAGGCGCTCTTGGAGTTTTTCTTTATCGTAGTCAGAAGTAGACTCTTGGATTTGGCGTTTGAGAAGGGCAATCCGCTCTTGGATTGTTTTCTTAGCGCCCGCTCCGTCGATGAGCGTCGTATCTTCTTTTTTAACGAGGACTTTTTTCACGCGGCCCAACATATCTAAAGTGACTTTTTCAAGTTGGATTCCGAGCTCTTCGCTGATGAATTGTCCGCCTGTGAGAATTGCGATATCTTCAAGCATCGCTTTGCGTCGATCGCCAAAGCCAGGAGCTTTGACTGCGACAACTTTTAGGCCAGCGCGGAGACGGTTGACGACGAGAGTTGCGAGTGCCTCTCCTTCAATGTCTTCTGCGATGATGACAAGGGGTTTGCCCGATTCAGCAACAATTTGGAGAACGGGTAAGAATTCTTTCATGGAAGAGATTTTTTTCTCGAAAATAAGAACGTAGGCGTTCTCATATTCACAAGTGAGGGTTTCGGCATTCGTTACGAAATAAGCCGAAGTATAACCTCGATCGAAATTCATCCCTTCGACGATATCGAGGGTCGTTTCAAAGCCTTTTGCCTCTTCTACTGTGATGGTTCCATCTTTGCCAACGCGCTCCATCGCTTTAGCGATGATATTGCCGATCTCGGCGTCGCCATTTGCGGAAATCGTCGCAACCTGGGCAATCTCTTTGGAATCTTTGATTGGCTTGCTGATTTTTTGCAGCTCTTCAACGACAGTTGCAACGGCAAGCTCAATCCCTTTTTTAATTTCCATTGGATTTGCGCCGGCAGTGACGTTGCGGAGTCCTTCGCTGTAGATTGCCTCTGCGAGAACAGTTGCAGTCGTCGTGCCATCGCCCGCTTTATCGGCGGTCTTGCTTGCGACTTCTTTCACCATCTGCGCGCCCATGTTCTCATGGCGGTCTTCTAGTTCGATTTCTTTTGCGACAGTAACTCCGTCCTTTGTAATTTTAGGAGGGCCGAATTTTGAATCGATTGCGACATTGCGCCCTTTTGGACCCAAAGTGACTTTTACGGCAGATGCCAGGGTGCGTACGCCTTTTAGAATTTTGTGGCGGGCGTCTTCCTTGAATTTAATATTTTTTGGTGCCATAGTCTTTATTTCTCCTCAGGTTAGTCTTCAATGATTGCAATGATGTCGTCGGCTTTCAGGATCATATATTCCTCGTCATCGATCGTCACTTCCTGGCCAGAGTATTTGTCCATGAGGATGACATCGCCTACTTTAACGGGTACTGGCAGTGTTTTGCCATCGTCAAGCCTTTTTCCAGGCCCCACTGCGACAACTTTTGCAGTTTCTTGTTTTTTCTTTGCGGAATCAGGAAGAATAATTCCTCCTTTCATCATTTCTTGTGGTTCCAACCGTTGGGCCAGAACGCGATTGCCAAGGGGTTTCAGGGTAATTTTCTTAAGCGCTTGTTGGGCCATGGATTGTTTCTCCTATTTGTTTATTCGCCTTTGGGCTAAAAGCCTGAAAAGGACGGTTTTTTTAACTTCTTAAAAAGGACTATACCGAAAATATGGGATTATTTGCAACAAAATTTAGCAGAATCTTGGGTAGATTGCTAATCTGCCCGGGAATTATCCTCATTCCCTTTTGCAGCGAAGCATCTAATCAATTAAGTATCAATAAATTAGGAAAGGACAGTTCCATGTCAAATCATCGCGATGCAGTACCGCTCGGGGATCGTTGGAATGTAGAGGCCCTCTACCCGAGCCCCGAATTGTGGAAAAACGAGTTCAGCAAGATCCAAGGACAAGATAAGTCCCCTCGGTGGTCGGAATTAGCCCGCTTTAAGGGCAAACTCTCAGATCCCACAGCCCTTGCCTCTCTTTTAGAATACTATCTCGATCTCCAAAGAAGCTTAGAAAAACTCTACACCTACGCTCATCTCCGCTTGGACGAAGATCTGGGCAACGATCACAATAAAGCCAATTTTGGGCAGATTTCCAGTCTGATCCATGATCTTCAATTGGAAGCCTCCTGGATAGAGCCCGAGTTGATCTCTTTAAGCGACGCTGATTTTAAGACGCTCATTTCAAAACCGATTCTCGCCCCTTATCGATTCTACCTAGAAAAAATTGGGAGATTTCGCCCCCATACCTTAGCCCCTGAAATGGAAGAATTAATGGCTCTCAGTGGCAAAGCTTTAGAAACTTCGTCCAAAGCTTTTGGAGCCCTCAATAACGTAGATATGACTTTCCAAAGCGCAGTCGATCAAAGTGGAAAAGAACATCCTCTTTCCAACGGGACCTATCTTACCTACTTGCGCAGCCCCGATCGGGTTTTGCGCAAATCTGCTTTCCAAAATTTGCTCCGCGGGTTTGATTCTCACGCAAACACGATTTGCGAGTTGATCCAGGGACAAGTGCAGGCCCATTTATTCAGTGGAAAGGCCCGAAAATTCAAAAGCTGCCTTGAATCCGCTCTTTTCACAAACCAAATCGAACCTGCGGTCTATGAAAATTTGATTGCGGCAGTGCGCAGGCATCTCCCCAAGATGCATGAATACATTGCGCTGCGCAAAAAGCTGCTCAAACTCGATCAGATCCATACCTACGATCTCTATGTGCCGCTTGTGAGTGAAGTTGAGGCGAACATGGATTATGGAATGGCAAGAGAGGCTGTAGTCGAGTCGGTAGCTCCCTTAGGCAAGGATTATCAAAATGCACTGAAGAAAGGACTTCTCGAAGATCGCTGGGTCGATGTGTTTGAAAACGCCCATAAAAGATCGGGAGCTTATTCCAGCGGCTGCTACGACAGCATGCCCTATATTTTGATGAACTACCATGGCACGCTCAACGATGTGCTGACGCTTGCTCACGAAGCCGGGCATAGCATGCACAGTTATTTAAGCCGTACAAATCAACCTTATATCTATTCCCAATACCCTATTTTTGTGGCGGAAGTGGCCTCGACCTTCAATGAACAGCTTCTTTTAAAAAGTCTCAAATCGAAGGCCAAAACCAAAAAAGAGCTAGCGTACCTGATCAACTACGAAATCGAGGGGATTCGAGGAACGATCTTCCGCCAAACGATGTTTGCTGAATTTGAATGGCAGCTGCACAAATGGGCAGAAGAGGGGATCACTCTCACCCCGGCTCTTTTGAAAAAACGGTTCCTAGAACTCAACTCCGAATACTACGGTCCAGAGCTGACCCTCGATCCAGAATTAGAAATTGAGTGGGCCCGTATCCCTCATTTTTACTACAATTTTTACGTCTATCAATATGCGACAGGCTTGAGCGCCGCGTTAGCCCTCTTCCAAAAGGCGATGGCCTCCACAGAAGACCGGGCGCGCTATCTTGAATTTCTCTCGTCCGGGGGGAGCAAGTTCCCGCTAGACCTGTTGAAAAAAGCAGGTGTCGACATGAGACGCTCCGAGCCGGTCGATGCGGCGATGGGGCATTTCGCGCATCTCTTGGAAGAGCTCAAGAAGTGCATGTAGGAAAATAACAGCGGGGGTGGGTTTTACTCCCACTCCCAATTTGGAAGCCTTAGAATCTGTCTGCGGGACTCCTATTTTTTTTGTACTTTTTTTTCTTCTGAGATGTTCATGGAATTTTGATTGAGATGGGTAGTTGTTCTTGGGCAGGTCTTGTAAAAACTATCGTGTACAGGTTCGAATTTTTCGATGTATTTTATCAATTCTGTTTGCTCGTTTTTTTTATTTTCGGAAGTTTCCTTAGGTAGGCGCCATATTTTCACAAGAGAGCAGACTTCTGGGTCCAGGGTAAAGCTCTCTTCATTTAAGATCTCGATTTGGTTCGGGTCGGATATGTTTTTCCGATAAATGGTAATTCTGGGCGCTAAAGGCTTGTTAAGTGAATAAATTGGGTGAAAGTTGTCCAGTCCAGGCGGATAAAAAAAGAGGCGCCTTTGATTCATTACTTTTACAAAAATTTGACCTGCTTGGTCATCTGCGATGAATATTTCAATCGGCAGATCCGTAAAATTTCGCACCGCGAATTTTCTGTTATTTTTAGAACTTTTTGCTGTTTCGTATTTGGAATCAGGTATATATATTGGCCCAGCTTCCAACATTCCGTACCATCCGTTGCCCATTGATAGAATCATAAGATACCTTAAGTTTTTAATCCCGCCAACGCTCTTAATCTAGTGGTGTTAAGATCGGTTGCTGGACGGGGGTCTACTTTGCTTTTTCTTCTGACATTTTCATGGAAACCGAGGGGGTAAAAGCTGGGAGATTAGAAAAAGGGATATTCTCAATTATGACGCCTGGAGCGAAAGACTCTAAATCCTCAAAAATAAAGATCATAGAATCTATCTTCTTTACGAGATTGGGCAATTCTTTAGGATTTTCTGGTTGAGTAATCGAGGGATAATAAAAAGAAGTAATTAGACGAGAATAGCCTCGTGACTGAAGTACGCAAGAAAACTTTTCTGCCAGATTCTTTGGCGGAAGCGTTTTTACAAAAATTTGGCCATATGTATTGTCTTTTACAAGGATTTCAATGGGCCATCTAAAATTATTAGTTACGTAAAACTGTTTTCTCGGACTGTTTTGGTTTTGTGGGTCATCTATCAAAGCGCTTTCTCCGCTCGGTATTTGATGCCATCCAGTGGGTGGAAATTGTATACTCATAAAACACTCCGTTGTTAAAAACGCGGGGATTTTACATTTCTGCAGACAATGGGCGCAAGATTTTTTTCTTTATATCAATAAAGTTGCAAAATATCCGAATTTGGAGTAACTCCTACATCTGCCGAATGGAAAAATGGCAAGCTTCTTATGAAACCAAAAGCGAAAGCGATCTTTGTAGTGCTCAATGATAAAGGACTTCATACACGTCCTTCCACGGAATTGGTCAAATGCGCAGCCAACTTTCAATCGCAAATATCGCTTACGTATCGAAATTATGTGGTCAATGCCAAATCACTCCTGGGGATTCTGATGCTGGCAGCCGAACGGGGAGCTAAAATTGGCATTGAGGCAGTAGGGGATGATGCGGAAAAAGCAGTGGCCACAATCCTAAAACTTGCCCTCAATCGCTTCAACATAAAATACTAATGATCCCATGGGACTTTGCCCCAAACCCCACCAGAGGACTTAAAAGTCCTCTGAACTCCTTTTTATTTTTAAAAAATATAGGATTCCATAAGGACCTAAGGTCCTTTGGTGGGGTTTGGGCAAAGCCCCAATTAGTCCCAAACCTTCACGGACCCGTCGGAATGGCCGACAACTACTCTGCCGGCAAGATCGAAGAAGAAGCCGGTGTCGATCACCCCAGGGATTTGGATGAGGCTTTCGTGGACTTGTTTGGGCAGTTTTGGGGGGGAATCGAATTGGATGTCGAAGAGGAGGTTGCCATTTTCTGTCACAAAGAGAGTTCCATCTGGGTGGAGACGCCAGAGGCCGGCGTATCCTAGCTCTTCGATTTTTAGCCGGGTAGCAGGAGAGCCGTAGAATAGAATTTCGATGGGGAGTTTGGCTTTTCCAAGCGTCTTTACGAGTTTGCTTTCGTCGACAATCACGATCATTTCTGTGCTCGAGCTTGCGAGAATTTTTTCGCGGACATGAGCTCCGCCGCCGCCTTTGATCATCTGTTTTTTTGGATCGATTTCATCCGCTCCATCGACGGTGATGTCAATTCTTGGAACTGTGTTGATATCGAGGAGGGGGATATTTCCTTTCTTAGCCATTTCGGCAGAATTGCGGGAACTGGCAACCGTTTGGATATGCAGTCCTTCTCGGCATCGTTCGATTAAGCATTGAATGAAGCATTCGGCAGTGGATCCTGAGCCGAGGCCTACGATCATTCCGGAGTCGATCCACGCTGCAGCTTTTTTCGCGGCGGCAATTTTCCCATCTTGAAGAGTCATAACAAAAAACCTTTTTTTGTCGATCGTAGAGAAAATAGGTAAACTTTTCTAGTAGATCTTTTTATCAAATTTTTATATGTTCGG
>JAZKAZ010000106.1:14772-18456 GCA_040388845.1 Chlamydiota bacterium
TCGGTCGCGGTGAGAGGGTATGCGACAGATAATTTAAAACAGGGGGTTCTTATGTTACAAGCGGACCATGAAAGTGAAGTGATCGATGAAAAACCAATGGCTCCAGAAAGTCTAAAGACGCGCAGAGCTCGAGAAAAACTTCTCAAGCAGTGGGAGATTCAGCGGCGGCAGATCACTCCGAAGGCGATTGCTAAAAAAAACGATGAAATTCGAAAGTGGATTGCAGACAATGCGAAAGATCGGGTGCCGATCAAGGAAAAAATTGAGCTTTTCAACCAAAATCAAAATGCTGCGGCAATTAGCCGGAAAGTCCAGCTGCTATCGGAAAAATTGAAATTGGATATGCAGCAAATCGGAAAGGTTTTCGAGCAGCCGAAAGGGCAGCCTTGATTGAAATCCATCTATCCATTAGCCTTTCTTGTTCAATACGTTGACTTGCAATGAAAAATGTCATAGATACTCTTGCAGAGAGGGGATTCATCGATCAGATGACAAACCCCGAACTGCGAGAAAAAGTAAAACAGCCGGTTAAAGTTTATGTCGGATTCGATCCGACAGCAGACAGTCTCCATTTGGGCAATCTCGTCGGAATTATGGCTCTTGCCTGGTTTCAAAAATTTGGCCACACGCCCTTTGTCATTCTCGGCGGGGCGACGGGGCGTATTGGCGACCCTTCCGGCAAAAGCGTTGAAAGACCCCTTCTTGATGATGCGGTACTTGAGGCCAATGTACGCAGCATCGGAGCGTTTTTTCACCAAATTCTCCGCTTTGATACTGGTCATCTGCCCGTGATTTTGAATAATGATGCGTGGCTGGGGACATTTAATCTCATTCAATTTTTGAGAGATGTGGGCAAGCATTTTCGGATGGGGCCGATGCTTGCAAAAGAGAGCGTCCGCAGCCGGATCCAATCGGATGAAGGGATGAGCTTTACGGAGTTCAGCTACCAGATTCTGCAAGCCTATGACTTTTACAGCCTCTCTCAAGATCATGAAGTGATTTTGCAAATGGGGGGAAGCGATCAGTGGGGCAATATTACAGCTGGCATTGAGCTTAGCCGAAAACTTGGGGGACAAGCCCTTTACGGGCTCACCTTCCCTCTTTTGACCCGCAGCGATGGAAAAAAATTCGGCAAGTCGGAAGAAGGGGCGATTTGGCTCTCTTCTGATAAACTGTCGCCCTATTACTTTTATCAATATCTTGTCCGCGTTCCCGATGCCGATGTGATCCATTTGCTAAAAATGCTCACCTTTCTCGATTTAAAAGAAATTCAAGAACTTGAAAAGGCAATGCATGTTCCCAATCAGGCGCAAAAGCGCTTAGCTGAAGAAGTGACCCGTTTTGTTCATGGGAAAGAAGGATTGGTGGCGGCGCTTCGTGTGACCGAGGGGATTGCGCCTGGCTCCGATGCAAAATTGTCTGGAGCTGTCCTGCAGGAACTGGCATCCGATATGCCAAATACCATTCTCTCTTTAAATGAAATCATTGGGCAAAAATACATCGACCTTGCCTTGCGAGTAGGATTGGTTCCGAGCAAGGGAGAAGGAATTCGACTCATCAAAAATGGCGGCGCCTATCTCAATAACGAACGCATTTCCGATCCAGCGTTTTCAATTTCCTCCACTGATTTGATCGATGGGGCCTATCTTTTGTTGAGTGCAGGAAAAAAAAAGAGGATGCTGATTACTGTGCGATCTGTGAATTAACTTGCAATTTTGCAAAAATTCATTTGAAAAATAATCAGCAGTCGCTATTTTGAACTCGTGAACCCCTTCACAATAAGTGCGTACGGCATGGGTGGGGGTTAAAATTTGGGGTTGGTTCATCGGTCGAAGCTGGGATTTGACCGCAGCCCAAATGAAGGAGACAACAGCTTGTCTGAAAATCTAAAAGATATGCCAAAGAGTCCAAGTATAAAAGGGAGCCCGGATATGGCTACTATTACCAAAAAGAAGCTGATCCAAACAATTTCGTCGTCAAAGGGATTGCATCCCAATGATGTTCGAAATGTCATTCAGGCTTTCCTCGATGCGATGACAGATACCCTTTCACAAGGAGATCGTTTGGAATTCCGCGATTTCGGCGTGTTCGAAGTTGTGGAGCGGAAGCAAAAAATCGGGCGCAATCCTAAAAACGCTGCAGTGCCGATCATTATTCCAGCTCGCAAAGCAGTGAAGTTTACCCCTGGCAAGAAAATGCGCAAACTCATTGAATAGTTCCTAGATTTTGGTTCTATGGAAACATCACTTGACTCCCTCTCTTTGCGCAATCCAGCTTTTGGAAGTGGAGAGGATCCCTGGGTTGAGTTTATTCAGTCAGGCTGCGAGGATCTACAAGAGGCTGAAACAATTCAGCCTCTTCTTTTCACCCCTGCCGCGCTCGAGCAGGTTCTGAGTAAGATCTGGGCGCAGTCAGTTTTAACGGGCGGCTCCTTGCAAATCGCCCCTATTCTTTTGAAAAGTTCCCTGACAAATATTTTCCAGCGTTTGGATGCAGTTCGCTTTTTGTTTCCCAAAAAACCAGGCTCCGTAACGCCACCCTTAAGTCCAATTCAATTGAGCTCTGGAGCTGCGCTCTCTGGAGTTGGAATGGGATTGCCGCCCCTTGCTGAACTTTGCGAGCTGGCCCTTCTATGGGCAATTGCTGGAGAAACAAAAGCCGCGGAGGCTCTTACAAGCTGGCTCTTAAATTTTGCTTTAAAAAAGCCGCTCCTTTCCCTTTGGTGTCTCGAAAACAAATACAATGAAAAAAAGGGGCTTCTCTCTTTTTCCCTTCTGCTTCGCTCTTCTGGGCAATTTGAAAAATCAAAAGAGCTCTTAAAACTAGTCCGTCCGCCCATCCCTGCTTTTTTCATTGCACTGGCTAAAAAAGCGCCTCTCCTCTCTGTCATTGCTCCAAGTTCGAGTGTTTTCTCCGATCTTCTTACAGGCCTGAGCCTTTCCGTGAGCGATCGAATGACCGCAGCTCTGACTCTCTCTGGACAAGAAACATCCATGGGAATGGTGCGAGCAGGAGAAATTGAGATCCGAGCGTTTGGCCCGCAAAAACTTCCCCTCAATGAGTTAAACGGATTTGGGATTCACCGAATTCCAGATGGATCGCCCATTGCTGGCTGGACCCGTTCTTTTGCGCTGCCAGAGGTTTGGATTGAGGCCAAGTTGAAAACACTTGATTCTAGCTGCCACCTAGATCTCCACTTTGTCGGGTTAAAACCAGAGACGCCACTCGGATTTGTCTTTTATCTCAAGGCAGAAAATTGCCAAGTAGGCTCAGAGATCTACTTGCCAAAAAGCCTAAAGCGCTACAGCGGACAGGCAACTTCCCTGATCTTTGGATCGAAGGGATCAAAATTAAAAATTGAAAGTGGCTACCTTCACAAACTCCAGGTGATCCCGCTTGCAGGAGAGGGATGTTTCTGGGAAGCTGAGTTTTTAGTCTCTTTTGAGATCAATCCCTTTGAGGCCAAAGCAAGTTTTGTGATTGAGAACCAAAAAATCTAGATCTTTTCCTGGATGCATCAAGTTACATGATAACGCTGAGGCGGCTTAAGGATAACGCCACGAGGCGCGGACCTACGCAGGATGCGGGGAAGCTCCGCTGGCCAAAGGACTGGCGTCCTCTGGACACCTAATTCCTTTAAAAATGTATTAATCCTCTATTAAAAAACAAGGTGTCCAGAGGACG
>JAZKAZ010000107.1:0-3652 GCA_040388845.1 Chlamydiota bacterium
CCCATTGTGGTTAAATGGCCTCGTCTGATTTTTTTACTTTTTATCCGGAGCGGATTTCTTGGATTGGAGCCGCAGCAATTGGTGCAGCTCTCCTAATGGCCTCGCCGGTCTTATGGATGCTGAGCGAGAGCGAACCTCCTGGTTTTGAGGTAGAGGTGAAGAAAAAGATCGAAAAAGAGGCAGCTCCGTTGCTATTTTCTCTCGGGCTTAATTCGGAAAAAATTTCATTAGGCCTGCCTGAATTGAGAGATGAAATGAGTTTTTCTTTCGATCTTCCTCGGCCGGATAGCGAAAGACAAGGAGATGGGAGTTCTTTCCCAAGGCACGTCCTGGCCCGCATCAAATCAAGCGGCGAATCGATGCGAATTCAACTGCCCTGTAGATTAGATCTTCAATTCAAAGGGGAAAAGCTCTATTTTTCTCATAAAGACTCTTCTTTTTGGATGGAACTGAAGGAATCGGGTGTGGATCAAATCGAAAGCAGGGTTTTTATCAGCTCCAAGGAAGGGAAAACAGATGGCGGAAATTTCTTTACAACGCTGAAGCAAATGCCTATTCTGTCTGCGCAAGAATTTCCGGAAGGGAGTCCTTTTCGCTTTCTTGCCGAAGTGCGTTGGTGGGGCCATGATTTATTCCGCGAGCAATATGAAGGAGCTATCCCCCCTGAGCGCCTCGAGATGGGATCTCTTGCGGGGACTGTTGATATTGTGGAATTGATGCTTGGAGATTGGCTTGTTTGGAATGAGGGGCGCTGGCAGAAGGCAGCCTCTCTTCAAGAGGGAAAAAATAAACCGATTGCCCGGATTTTGGCGGGCTCTGGAAATACTTTGAATTTAGAAGGTTGGGATCAAGATAGGCATATGCGTTTTGCGTTAAATCTAGCTGCTTCTCCCCCTTTTAAAATTCGAGCGGAAGATCTCTTTAGCTCAGTTCGAATCCGCTCTGAAAAGCAGATCAGCTGTATGTTGGAAAAACAGTGCCTTATTTTGAAGGCGGGCGACTGGGTTCTGAAAACAGAGGGTCGATGGAAGATCTTAAGAAGAAAAGAGCAGCGCGAAGCGTTTTTGAAAGGGAAAGTATTTGGCGATCTTTTTGTGTTTGAGCAAATCAATCTGAAGCAGGGGCAAAAAATGATTCAGGGCAGGTTTTTCAATCCAGGAAGATCTCAAATTGCCTCGATCGAAATCCCTGCCCAGTCCACACGCAAGCACGCTCCAGGAAACGGGGCGCTCCGGAAAGGAAAGGCGCGATGAGAGATTGTTTTATAATCATCTCCTGGATGCTCTTGGCGGCAGGCTCTATTTGCGCAGACGCGCCTCCTCAAGATGGAGTTTTGAAAACAGATGTCGAAGGGGCTCAAGCCTTTAATGAAGTTTTAAGTCAGATCAGAGAAGAGCTTCGCCTTAAATTTGAAGCGGCGTCTATCTTGGCTGAGAAAGGCGCCCGAGAAATAGAATATCAAGATCTTTTGGTCTCCGTTCGCTCTTTGAAGGAGAAAATCCGAAAATTAGAAGAAAATTGGCGAAAAGGAACGGTCGATGAGGCCTCCCGTTCGGATGAGGCGTATGCTCTTTGGGATGTAGGCGAAACAACCCTTGCTCAACTCATCATGGAATTTGGGGCAAGCGACTATCTCTACATCATTCCTCAAGAATTGAGCGGGATGAAAATCAGCCTCTTTTCAAGCATTCCATTGCCTCATGAATCTTGGAACGAAATGATCGAGATGATCCTTTCGCAAAATGGAGTGGGCGTCAAAAAGCTCAATCCCTTTGTCAAGCAGCTTTACATCTTGAAACTAGACCCTTCTGCAATTGAAGGCATCGTGGATCATGAAGGGGACTTGGAGCTTTTCTCCAATCACTGCCGTCTTTTTTATGTATTCTCCCCCCCTCCAGAGCAACTCAAATCGGTTCAGGCCTTTTTTGAGAGGTTTTCCGATCCGAAGCAAACCACGATCCAATCCATTGGGTCCAAGGTTGCCATTGTCTCAACGAAAGAGAGCATAGATAAGCTCCTCGGGCTCTATCATGCAGTTTGGGAGCAGGGCCGCGGGAAAGTGGCGCGGATGATCAATTTAACTAAGATCAATTCTCAGGAGGCTGAAAAAGTCCTGAAGGCCGTATTTGCTGATCCGATTAATAAAAATCGCCCCAATTTTTATCCCTCGAATGCGGATGAATTGGCAACGCTTGTTTTGCCTCAAGGGTTGGTTCTTGTAGGAGAAAATGAGACGGTTGAGAGGGGACAGAAAATCCTCACAGACCTGGAGACGCAGCTCGAAGATCCTGGGGAAAAACTGATTTACTGGTATACCTGCAAGCATTCCAATCCCGAAGACATCGCAGAAGTGCTTGAGAAAGTGTATGACTCATTGGTGGGGTCGTCTTTTGACAAAAAGGCAGATGGGTCATCCGTCTCAGCGCCGCCGCCTGTGCCCTCTCAAGATCATCCAGTTGCGGGTCAAGTTTTTCCGATCCCCGATCGGAGCACGGCCTTCAATCCAGTCCTTCCTGCAGGAGCTCCCTTTGTCCAGCCAGGAACAATAGACAAAAAAGTGATTAAATCTTCTTTTGGGAATTTTATTGTCGATACAAAGACTACATCAATTCTGATGGTTGTTCGGAGAGATGAGCTATCCAAAATTAAAACCCTTTTGAAAAAGCTCGATGTTCCGAAAAAGATGGTGCAGCTGGATGTGCTTCTCGTCGAAAAGAAATTGCAAGACCGGAAGCAGATTGGCTTTAATTTATTGCAATTTGGAACGAATTCGAGCGGCAAGAAAGAAACAGCAATTACCTTTGACACTAAGGAAAGAGCATTCAATAAAGGGGTTTTGAGCTTTATTTTTAGCAGACCTAGCAATGGATGGCCTGCGATGGATCTGACGTATAGCTTCCTTCTTGCCCAAGAAGACATCCGGATCAATGCCAACCCTTCTGTTTTAGCAATTAACCAGACTCCTGCAACCGTTTCAATTGTCGAAGAGATTTCGATCAACAACGGCGCGATTCAATTGGATACGACGAACGGAATCACCGTTGAGAAATCCTTCACCCGCGCTCAGTATGGAATCACCATTGTTTTAACCCCTACGATTCACTTGCCCGATGATGAACAAGAAGGGCCGGGATTCGTATCCCTCCAAACAAATCTTGAATTTGATACAACAAAAGCCTCTTTGGATGACCGGCCGCCTGTCACTCGCAGACATATTGAAAACGAAGTGCGCGTTGCCGATGGAGAGACCATTATCCTGGGGGGGTTGAGACGCAAGATTGAAGAGGATAGTCGCGAAAAAATTCCATTCTTAGGAGAGCTCCCGGGATTTGGTAAGTTATTTGGCGCTGCTAAGCAAACTGAGACAAATACAGAAATGTTTATTTTTATCACGCCCCGAATCATTAAAGATCCAGTAGATGATTTGCGCCAAATTCGGCAGTGCGAGTATCGAATGCGCGCCGGCGATGTTCCTGAATTTTTAGCGCGGATTGACGAGGCAAAAGAGCGAGAGCGGAAGTGTCTTTTCGAAGACAGCTTGAAGACCCTCTTTGATCTCTTTTAAACTTTGCGTGCCGCAGACTTAATTCCCAAATACAAGGTTGTGGCTGCTTGTGTTATAAGCTAGAAATACCTGTGAATAAGTAAAAGG
>JAZKAZ010000107.1:3662-5328 GCA_040388845.1 Chlamydiota bacterium
ACTTCCAGTTTACTCCGAAATTAGTTCTTTTGCCTTTGTCCGCGATCAAATTGCTATCATCCCCTATCTTTTAGCCAAGCAAAAAAAACTGCTTCCTTTGGAACAAAATGACAAAGGAGTTACGGTCGCCGTTGCCGATCCTTTAGATATCGATTCGATTCAGGAGCTGCGGATTCTTTTAAAAGCAGAGGTTTTGCCGGTATACTGTCCCCTCGGGCTGATTGAGATCGCAATTGAGCGTTGCTATCACCAAAAAGAGGGGGAGACAAAGCGTCTTTTTTCCGATTTAGATAAGACAGCTCAATCTACCTCGGAAGAGGGGCTTCAAGAAGGATACGATCTTCTGGAAAAAGGGGATCAAAATCCCGTCATCCGGATGGTAAACACGATTTTAGTCGAAGCGATCCAGCAAGGAGCCTCAGACATCCATTTTGAGCCTACTCAAGAAGGGCTTTCCGTTCGTTACCGAATTGATGGAGTTTTACAAAGGCGGCATGCGCCTCCGCGCGATTATCAGGCGCAAATGTTAACTCGCATTAAAGTGATGTCTAAAATGGATATCGCAGAGCATAGGCTTCCGCAAGATGGACGGATTAAATTGCGGCATGGGGGAAGAGAGATTGATTTCCGCGTCAGCACGCTGCCGATTGTTCATGGAGAGAGAATTGTTCTCCGTATTCTGGATAAGGGAAATGTCCTTTTGGGACTCGATCGAATTGGAATGGAGGAAGGGGTTCTAAAACTTTTAAGGAAACTCATCCATATGCCGGAGGGAATCGTCCTTGTAACGGGGCCTACCGGAAGTGGGAAAACGACGACTCTCTACAGTGCAATTTCTGAAATCAATGCGCCTGAGATGAATATCGTTACAATTGAAGACCCTGTGGAGTACAAACTTGCCGGAATTTCTCAGATGAACGTAAGTCCGCGCATTGAACTCAATTTTGCCAAGGGGCTCCGCCACATCCTCCGCCAAGATCCCGATGTGATCATGATTGGAGAGATTCGAGACAAGGAAACTGCGGAAATTGCAATTCAAGCCTCACTCACGGGGCATTTGGTGCTAAGCACGCTCCATACAAATGACGCTCCCTCTGCGCTCACTCGTTTAGCCGATATGGGAATTGAGCCTTATCTGCTCGCCTCGTCGATTTTGGGTGTGATTGCCCAGCGGCTTGTGAGACAGATCTGTCCGCATTGCAAGGTCAGTTATTTCCCTCTCCAAGAGGAACTTGTCGAATTGGGGATACAACCTGCAGAGTTAAAGTTTTACAAGGGGGAAGGGTGCGCAAATTGTTTCGATACTGGGTATAAAGGGCGGCATGGCATTTATGAGCTGATGCCTGTGACCCCTCGCATCAAAAATCAGGTTTTAAAGAGCCAAGATGCGCAAGAATTGCGTCATGTCGCAATCGAACAAGGGATGATGAGTTTATTTGAACAGGGATTGCTTCTTGTCCTCGCAGGGATTACAACGAGTGCAGAAATCTTACGCGTCACTCGGATAGACCAGGAAAGAGGGTAATTCAATGCCTCTTTTTAGTTATCAAGCGCTTTCGGAAAGGGGAAAAAAAACCTGCGGGACGATCGATGCCGATAGTTTGATCGACGCGAAAATGAAATTAATCCGCGCTCAAATCGTTGTTATCCAGATCTATTCTCTGAG
>JAZKAZ010000108.1:0-1038 GCA_040388845.1 Chlamydiota bacterium
AAATAGCATAGAGAATGAGAGTGGGGATCAGGGCTGCAAAAAGTAGCTTGAAGGGTTTGATTCCCCAAATAAAATGCTTTTTTAAGATGCTGTATCCCGCAGGATTTGGGGCGTTGGCAATCACTGTCAATCCCCCTCCCGCAATGACGCCGGTGAAGATCGCGTATTCATAAATATCTCCCCAGTTTGGAATCAGGGTCGACAGATAAGAGATCGCTGTATTGTCATTGAAGGCAGTCAGCCCCATCGCAACTCCCATGACAGAGAGCGGGCTTAAGCCTTCCAAGAGAGGAACGACCCACCACCCTTGCAATCCTCCATGAATGACCAGTCCCGCCAAAAAAAGGCCGACGAGCATCGGCCGTGCCAACCTAATCGGAGATTGGTGCGCGCTTGTGGCTTGATGAAATCCCACAAAAAAAAGAAAGCTAGCAATAAAAATAGCCGGGTAGTGAGCCACAATCACAATCCAAGCCATGAAAATCATATGAACGAGAGTCACCCAAAAGGGGATCTTCGGAAGAGTTTTTGTGGAATAGGTGGCCAAGAGGCATTTTGCATTTCTACGCAAATTCAAAAGCTCCAATTCCTTTCTGAAATAGGCCCAGTAGAGAAGATTGGAAAGGAGGATGCCGAGAGCTGCTTTCCACCCAAAATTTGTCAGCATATCCCAGGTAGTCCAATCCCAGCAATGGGCCAGAACTAAGACCGCAGGGGAGGCAAAATTGGTAAGGACGCCGCCTACAGAAATATTGACAAAGAGAAGAGCCAAGGTTGCATAGGCAAGTTTTGGACTTGGATGATATTGATAGAATTGACGGGATAAAAGGAGCGCGCATAAAGCCATGGCGCCAGCCTCTGTGATGAGGGAGCCTAAAAGAGGCCCTATAGTCAGAAGAGTAAACCACCAAGCAGATAAAGATCTGCCCAATTTATAGGCACACCAGTGGATCAACTTTTCTGCTGCATGGACAATCGGTTTTGTCGAGGCCATTGCCAAAATCACAACGACAAAAAGGGCCTCTGTATAATCGCGTG
>JAZKAZ010000108.1:1048-21096 GCA_040388845.1 Chlamydiota bacterium
ATCTCGACTTCCGAAAGAAAGTAAAGAGCATGGACTACGAGGCTTCGTTCCTTTTTTTTCCCCTGTCGTTTAGGAGCCTGACGGATTTCCAAGGACCGGGCAAGCTGGTGGATGAAATTGACAGAAAGTGTGTGGATGATTGCGAGAATAAAAATGATCAGAGCAATTAGGTGGAGGGGAGTGAATCCGAAGGACTCTAATTCTAGGACGGATGGTTGCTTTAGGCAATGGAGTCTGGCAAGCGGCTTTTGTGTTTCGACAAGGGATGCGTCCATAGTCTGGATCTTAGCGAAGCCGTGGGTTTTTAGGCAGGGATAATTTGTGGGAGATTGGGAGAAGTTTCTGCTCCGCAGGCCAAAGGACTGGCGTCCTCTGGACTCCTTTTTTTATTCTTTGTGCTCTTCTTTCATTTGTGGGGAAATGTTGTTTTCTAATGGTTTATATTTTGGAGGTGAACGATGCCAGCGGTTTTCATGATCTCTAGTAAAATCGAAGGTGACCGAAGCTTTTCTAGATGCAAGGACTGACTTATCTGTATGGGGATCAAGAAGAGAAAAATTCAAAATATAGGTTCCTGTCACTCGTAATAATCCGTTCTCATTTTTATGTTTTACAAATATCCTTTCTAAAACTGGAGATTTGATTGGGAAATGGGAGACATACGGCGTAGTATTCCAAGAATTTGCAACGACTCTCGTAGCATCCAGTTCGTATTCTGGGTCTATTAACATTTCTAGGAACAGAAAATAATTGCTGTCGTTTTCTGAAAGGGTATTCAATGATGAGATTATTTTTTCTCTCAGTTCTATCGATTTAGAGCCGTTCAATTCATTGCTGTTAAAAGTAGTTATTTCTCCATTGGGTTCGATAAATTTTGTGTTTGAAATACGGTTGTAGTTCATATTGTAAAAACTAGCAATGTGTTTTTTGCTGGATAGGTTCTCTGATTGCACTTCAATTAATAATTTCGGAGAAGAGATGTCTGAATCAATGTTTCGATCGCATTCAAGATGATTAGGAGATTTTGTAATTTTATTAAAGGCCTGGATTGCATGGTTTTGCATCATTTCTTTATATTTTGCTCTTTGAGCAAAACAGGTGCGAATAGATAAAGGAATCACAGGATAATAAAATTTCGTATGAAGGTCCCGTGCCAGATAGTTGAGGTTATGGCTATTCTCAATCTTTTCTGCGATGGCAAACGCTTTTTCAGGAGTTGGGTTCAAGTTGAGAGACTCAAATTCATGGTCCGTATCTAAGAAACTAAGAAGGGTTTCAGCATTTCTGATTGCTTCATCGGAACCTATTTCCCCAAAAATATTCTTACAACAAATGAATTGTTGTTGTATTTCTTCGATGTGATCGTTTATCTCTAAAATACAACTATGCACTCTATCCAAATATTCAGAATCTTTAAGATTAGGAAATTTTGTTAGGAGAGTCTTTTCAGTTTCTTTTACAAGAATGCAAATCTGCTTATCAGAAAGTCCTGCGTCATGAAGTCTTGGATAAATCTTATCGTAAGATTTAATAATTTTTATTTCTCGTACAAAAAATAAAGAGTCGTATGGATTTCCGCCATTCATAAGTTCACGGCGTAACGGTTCCAATAGGTTGTTGAGTTTTAGTATTTTGTATACATTTTTGTATTTTCTTTCAATTAATTTTATTATTTCTTTTGTGTACTTTGTTAAATTATTGTATTTATTTGAGCCAAAGGCATCATCATATTTTATGCAACAAAGTTCGTATTCGACGATGTTGTCTCTTTTTGCGGCAGCCTTTTCTTTTTCTATTCTTTCGAGATTGCTGTTAATTTTAGGGGTAATTTGTTGGGAGTGTTCGCTAAGATTATTTTGTATTACTTCGAGATCGCCATTATTTTTACTCTTAGGAGTAATTTTTCGGGAGTTATTGGTAAGATTATTGAAACGAGGGAATTTAGAAATGACGTTATAAAAAACGTTCATCCGTTTGGCTACTTTTCCCGGAGTTGGTATGAATTTTTTAAGCACTCCGTGATTTAAAGTGATTTGAGGATTCTCTTCATCTGTGATTCCTAGATAAGCGCGGTCAGTAGAATCGCTAGGATCGCAATTTGTTATAGATGCCATAATTATCCTTTTATTTTGTAATTAATTGTATCATAAAAATTAATTATTTAAAATAAGAAAATTAAGAATTGATTTGGCTGTATCTAGGTAACAGATTGGATATTAGGGACTTAGGATTGATTTACTATTTCCGAACGATCTTGCCGCCGGTCACAGGACCTAAGACCCGGCTGTCGGAGTAAAGAAGAACCTCTCCCTTGCCGGATTCGAAGACAATGGGGCCGTTTACGATCGTACCTTGCTTCAGCTCAAGGGTTTGCTTTCCCTTAAAGGCGGCATCTTTACGAAAGGTGATCCCCTCGAGTCTACTCGCAGTAAAGACTGCTTTTTGGGTAAGCAGAGTAATAGGGTTTTGGAAAGTGGAGCGAACCGCTTGGATGGAGCCCGTTACGAATCCTGTTTTTTGCACAGTTGTATCGGTCAGGTTGGCCTCGCCCGTAACTTCGAGTGAGCCGATCAGGGCGTGATTGGCAAGCAGGCTGCCGACTAGATAGATGGAGTTTTGGACAAAAGTGCCATTGAGTTTGATCAGGCCGGTGGCTTGAATCGACTCAACAGTGACGGCTCCGTAGTTGTTGATGCCGGTGGCCTGGGAGATTTTATTGCTGGGGACAGGTGCTTTTATATCTTCTATCGCAAATAAACTCGCCATCAAACTGAGTGCAACTAATCCAAGAATCCAGGTGCGCAGTTTCACAGTTCCTCAGTTTGGACGGTCTCAAGAAGTTCTACCGGTTTTTTCCGCTGGAATTGATTGAGAGTTCTCTGGAGTCTTTGCTGAGGCGACTCCGGCATCATTTCAAATCGGAATAAATCCCGGGTGATTTCTTCACGGAGGCGCTTAGAAAAATCTTCGAAAAGGGCAAATGACTCGTGTTTGAATTCAAGGAGCGGATCTTTTTGACCCACTGTCCTCATATTGACATCGGAGCGAAGGTGGTCGATATGGAGCAGGTGCTCTTGCCAAAGAGAGTCTATTTTTCGAACCATCAGGTTGCGGATGATCTCTTGCAAGATATTCTGCCCTTTTTCCGCGTCATTGATATCGGGTCGGAAAGAAGAGAGAAGTTCACGCTGAAATTTTAACTTTTGCTGAAACATCGCAAGGATTTTTTCAAAGGCTTTTTTCTCAATCTCGGCAGGGACCAGGTTCTCGCCCTCGAATTCA
This sequence comes from Chlamydiota bacterium, assembly GCA_040388845.1. Classification (GTDB taxonomy): domain Bacteria; phylum Chlamydiota; class Chlamydiia; order Chlamydiales; family SM23-39; genus JAZKAZ01. The sequence goes on from JAZKAZ010000108.1 coordinate 4,331, forward strand.
TTCTCACCAAAAGTGATGGGGAAATGGGCCATCAAAGCAGCTTTGTAAGCGGTCGGATCCAATCCCTTGTCTTGCGCAGGATTGGGGGAGCCGATCTGTTTTGCAACAGCCTCTAAGAGCTCTTCTGCAATTTGGATGGGTTGTTCTGCTGTGAGAAGATCATTTCGGAAAGAATAGACCTCTTGCCTCTGCTTATTCATCACATCGTCGTATTCAAGGGTGTGCTTGCGCATGGTGTAATTGCGCTGCTCGACTCGCTTTTGAGCTGTTTCAATCGATTTGTTGAGTACTTTGGCAGAGATTGGCTCTCCCTCAGGTGGACGGAAACGCTGCAGGAGCGCTGTCATGCGGGGAGATGCGAAGAGGCGCATGAGCGAATCTTCAAAAGAAATGAAGAATTTAGAAGAGCCTGGATCGCCGAGCCTGCCTGATCTGCCGCGCAGCTGCCGATCGATCCTGCGGGAATGGTGGCGGGTTGTGGCAATGACATGAAGGCCGCCCAAGAGCTGGACTCCTTCTTTGAGTTTGATGTCCGTTCCTCGTCCTGCCATGTTGGTCGCCAGCGTGATTGCATTTTTTTTGCCAGCATCAGCGATGATTTCCGCTTCATGGGCATGATTTTTAGCGTTCAGAATGGTGTGTTCGAGTTTGTTTTGCTTCAAAATGCGGGAGAGTTTTTCCGAGGTTTCTACCGATTCTGTGCCGATGAGAATTGCCCGCTCTTTTGCATGAACTTCTTTGATCTCTTTGAGAAGCGCGTTGTATTTTTCCCGCTCTGTCATATAGATCTCGTCATCGAAATCCTCGCGCACGCAGCCGCGGTGGGTCGGGATCTCGAGAACTTCTAGTTTGTAGATCTCTTTGAATTCATTGGCCTCGGTCATAGCAGTTCCCGTCATGCCAGCGAGCTTATTGTACATGCGGAAATAGTTCTGCAGCGTGATCGTCGCATAGGTCTGCGTTTCCGCTTGAATGGCTACATCTTCTTTGGCTTCGATCGCTTGGTGAAGTCCATCAGAAAAACGGCGTCCAGGTTGCGGGCGTCCCGTGTTTTCGTCGATGATGACGATCTTCTGATCTTGGACGATATAGTCGATATCTTTTTCCATGAGAAGATGGGCACGCAGCATTTGGCGTAAGTTATGCGCCCGCTCTTTTCGTTTTGCATCTTCTTCGCGCAAAACCGTTTTGGCCTGCATTTTCTCTAGATCAGATAGATCGGAATTGCTATCGATTGCGAGGTATTCGTGGCCGAGATCCAGCATGACGAAGTCGTGGATACCAACACCCTCTTTGAATTCGCCCCAGCCGTGGATCCCTTTATCGGTCAATTCATATTCGTTATTTCGTTCATCGACGATCATGCTGAGCTCAGAGAGAGTCGTAAATTTCTCTTCCTTGTTCTGTTCGCCGAAGAAATAGGTCTCCCACTTGTCGATTTCAGAGCGGAGATCTGGATTTTCTTTGATCCGCTTCAGGATTTTATTGCGGGGAGTTCCCTTGCTCACAAGCCAGAGCTTTTTATAGGCTTCTTTTTCTTTTTCGCTCTCTTGCTTGGAGAGTTTCCGCTTATTTTCGGTCTCTTCCAGAACACCGAGCGTTTCAAGAGTGCGGCGGGCATCTGTCGCCAATCGGTTGCACTGGTCGCGCTGGACGCGGACGATGTGAGCCACCCCTTCTTTAAGCTCGTCATACATCTGGCGGCTTTGATCGACAGGACCCGAAATGATGAGCGGAGTGCGTGATTCATCGATCAAAATGGAGTCGATCTCATCGACCATGGCAAAATAATGGCCGCGTTGCACCTGTTCATTTTTGTGCATGGCCATCGAGTTGTCGCGCAAATAATCGAAGCCGAATTCAGAAGCGGTTCCATACAAAATATCAGAGGCATAGACACTCTTGCGCTTATGCGGAGGAATGTCATTGGTGAGGTAAGCTACGGTCAAGCCCAAACGGCGAAAGATCGAGCCGATCCATTCGCAGTCGCGCTTGGCGAGATAATCGTTGACCGTCACTAAATGAACAGGTTTGCCAGTAAGTGCATGCAAATAGAGAGGCATTGAAGCGGTAAGTGTCTTTCCCTCGCCCGTCTGCATTTCAGCAATCGAGCCCTGGAACATCGCGATCCCGCCCACAATCTGTACGTCGTAGGGGATCATATCCCATTTTTGATCATAGCCAGAAACGTGCACATCAGTTCCGCAAAGTCTGCGACACACATTTTTAACAGCCCCAAAAGCTTCAGGGAGGAGCGACTCTAAGGATTCGCCTTTTGCAAGCCTTTCCTTGAATTCAAGAGTCTTATGGAGGAGTTCATCGTCTGAAAGGCCCTGATAGCGCGTTTCCCAAGAATTGACTTGAGGAACGAGCTTCCAGTATTTTTTCAGGAGGCGGGATTGATGGGTTCCAAAGATTTTTTTAAGCAGACCAAACATAGGAAATACGCACCGTAGCTGACTTTGACAAAATTTTAGTAGGATATGGCATTTCTCACAAGGTTTAAATTTTCATCTAAAATTTTAAATTAACCTATTTTTAGTTGTGTTTATTTTGTATTGTGTAATTATATTTTTATATTATTTTGTTTTTATTATTTTCATTTTAGATAGTGCCGATCAAAATCTATTGAAAATATCTATAGATAAAACTTACCATGGTTACCCATGGAAATTGTCTATATTGAGCGAAAAACCGGCCAAAAGTGTGTAGAAAAAGTCTATGGCCAGAAAGTTCTCCTGTTTCTTTATGGGAATAAATTTTTTCAGCGTCTAGGGTCTCTATTTTTTTTGCCCTTGCTTGCCTATTTCTCCATCTTTTCTAGGCTTTACGGCTATTTTCAAAAACGGCCTTCGAGTGCGAAAAAAATTGAGCCGTTTATTCAGACATATGGCGTCGATGCCTCGGAGTTTGCTGAGAAAAATTTCCATTCATTCAATGATTTCTTCATTCGGAAACTGAAAAAAGAATGTCGACCAATCATTCAGGATTCGCAGATCTTAGCTACCCCTGCAGATGGGCGCTATTTAGTGTATCCCCAATTCAATCGTTTTTTTGTGAAGGGACAAGAATTTTCTTTGGGAGATTTTTTGCAAGACAGGGCTTACGGCGCCCGCTTTTCAGAAGGATCTATGGCCATTGTGAGGCTTTGTCCCACCGATTATCACCGGTTCCATTTTCCTTGCGATGGGATTCCCTCTTGTGCTCACTTGATCAACGGATTTCTCTACTCGGTCAATCCCATTGCGCTCCGCAAACGAATAGCCATTCTCTCCGAAAACAAGCGAATGATTACAGAGATCGAAACGGAGCTATTTGGAACCATCCTTTATATCGAAATCGGCGCCACATCGGTCGGCTCCATTCACCAAACCTATACTCCCAACCAGCCTGTGCGCAAGGGAGATGAAAAGGGCTACTTTGAATTTGGCGGCTCTTGCATTGTGCTCCTCTTTGAAAAAAAGAAGATCCTCTTTGATGCAGATTTAGTTGCCAATTCTCAAATGGGCTTGGAGACCCGAGTCAATTTTGGAGAGTCTTTGGGTAGATCCATTTTAAGAAATTAGGCATGGCTCTTTGTCTGTTTTCTTTCGCCGCTGTTGAGAGGGGGGGCTCCAAGGGAGGGCCACTTCAACTCTTGTGTTAGGAAATGTGGAGGGAGATATTAGATCCTCTGCAGAAGATTTGTTCGAATCCTTTTTTTCTTCCTTAAGACCCGGCAAGGACTGGCCTTCATTGATTACTTTGAGCGTAGGGGGATGATCCTTCGGAAGTGTAGTGATCTGATTTTGAGAGATAATGAGAGTGAGTAAATTTTTGAGCTTAAAAAGTTCAGGAGGAAGGGTTTTCAGTTGGTTGAATTGGACATTTAGCCTTTTCAGTTTTTTGTAGTTGCATACCTTAGCTGGAACTGTAGTGAGACAATTGTGTGAAAGATCGATCATGGTTAAATTCTTAAGGCCGAGAGTAGAGTTGGGCCAACTCGCAAAATCATTATGTGATAACTCGAGAACTTCCAAATTTTTAAGGCGTGAGAATTCTTTGGGCAACTCGTTGATTTGTACGCCATTGAAATATAAATGCCGGAGATTTTCCAGGCGATGAATGCTATAGGGAAAATAAGCAAGAGGGTTGTGGGATAAATTGAGCCATATTAGATCAGTTAATTGGATGAATTCATTGGGCAATTTGCTAATTTTATTATTTGCTAGGTTGAAGTTTTTTAGTTTTTTTAGTTTGAATATATTTTTTGGCAATTCCTCTAATTGATTGTTGGAAATGTCTAAATTTTCAAGGGGGTTTTTGTCAAAAATATCATTCGGAAGCTCTTTCAGTTTGTTATTGTTTAGAAATAGTATTTTTAATTCTGAGGTATATAGAATCCAAATGGGAAGAGAGATAAGCTGATTACACTCTAAATTGAGTAAAACAAGATTTTCAAATCGAATTAAATCTTCTGGAATGTGAGTCATTCCGATGCAAGATAGATCTAATTCTGTAATTGCATGAATTTCAAACTCATTATCTGGGTCATTGAGATAGGTCCAGATCCCCTCAGCAGATAAATTGTCATCTGGATAAATGGCATTTCTAATTTTAAGGTCAATTAAGCTATTTCGAATTCTTGGCCAGACTAAAATAAGAGACTCATTGTCGAGCTGTAGAACTGTTTTTTTCTGAGGGCCGTATGATTTTTCTATGTCTTGCTGTCTTTTCGACATGGCTTCAGTTCTTTCTTTGCTCCTTTTTCGAAGCTCTACTACCCGAGTTTGAGATATTTTAGCGGGAGGGAGTGGGTCAGAATTTTCCTTTTCGACCTTATGATCATCGGGTGTGAGGGAAAAACTGTTAGTTAGGGTGGATTGAGAGGGTGGTCTTTTGTTTTGTTCCGATACGGAAGCAAGTTCTCTCGCAGTTGGATTTTTTTGAGATGAAGCGCTAGGAGAAAGTGGATGATCAGTCGTCATACAGGCAGTCCTGTTCAGGACACTTGCATGTGAGGGGCTTTTTATGAGAAGCGGTGGAGTGATTTGTCCATTGGAAGAAGAAAGAAACCCATCGCCAAGAAAAAAGAGATTTTCGGCCGTTTTCAAAGGGAATGGCTGATATGAATTTTTGAGGGTGGATAAAATTGTGTGTACAGGTGTGTTGGATTCAGTAGTTAAATTGGGTCCAGTTTGCGAGGGGACAGAATTTTGGGTCAGGGGGGCGTGCTTTGATTTTAGGCGAGCTGTCCCCGAGGTGTTTTGGCCCTTGTTAGTTAAAGCTCCCGATGAACTGATGCTCCCTATGTATTGACTAAGTACTTTTTGCCTCTCTTCTGCGACTGCCAGATAAAAAGAAGGATCTAAAACTCGGGCCCAAGAATTTGGAATGGGGAAGCCCATGGCTTTATTTTCTTCATAAAAATGAAGATAAAACTCTCTAAGTTTTCCGTAGAGAGAGGGAGTGGATTTGTCGCCCTCTAACGTGTTTAAATAGGATGCGATTTTAAAATTTGATCTAAAAGCCCCTTCGTTTTCTTTCCAAAGCGCCACTATTTTTTTTTCGATGATTCCGCGAAATCCTTTAGAAAGGTGGGTCAATAAAACATGGGAACGAATTCCCATAAAATAAGAAACGAGATGCGAAGGCTTTTGGGGAAGTTCAACGATGCTAACCAAGATTGATTGACTGAGCGGACTTGTAACTTGGCTCATCCTATTCTCCTTTCGCGCATTTCAGAAAAATGAGACGGGATGATACTTAAAAAATTTCTATTACTTCAAGAAATTTTTAAGATTTTTTGCGTAGCTCGGCAAAGCGGACTTGCAACGAGACTTGTCCAAAGGGTCAGCGTAAATATTTTAGCAAAAGGAGGATAGCCTTGAGGCCAAAAAATAAAAATCAGAAAAAGGCTCCCAATTGCAAGGGCTGCCCTTAAGCACCCCTTCCAGATTCGATTGGGCGGTGGAAGATAAAGCCCATAGTTTAGTGAAAAAATTACGCCAAGGCCGGCACCCAGAAAGGAGGCGACAAGATAGCTGATCTTGGGATGATTGGAATCAATCAATAAAATAGCTAAGGGAATTGCCATGCAAAGACCTGCTGCAAAAAAAAGTCCCTGTTTTTCCAGAAAGTGTTCAATCTTCCCAATCGATCGGATAAAACAAAAAAGGAGAATGGCCCCCAAAATCCACCCGCCGAGAATATCGAGGGGATAATGGACGCCCAAATAAAGTCTAGAAAAGCTAATTAAGAGAATATAGAGCGATCCGAGAATCCAAGAAGCTTTTGTTTTCCAGTAATGGATCAGCAATCCCCCGAGTAATAGAGCTGATTGAGCGGCGCCGCTTGGAAATCCAAAGCTTTTGAAATGAAACATGCCAATTGAGGGACAATCTGTGCTGGGTCTCGGCCAGCCGAAGAGTTCCTTCATGAAATGATTGAGGAGAGCGTTGATGGCAAGTAAATAAAAAACCCGGATTCCCCAGCGATATGAAAACCCAATCCAGATGAAAGGAATTAGCAGAAAATAAAAATAATCGGTATCAAAGTAGTTTAAAAAACGGAAAAAAGAATCGAGAAATTCGGGACGGTTTTTCGCGAGACAAATCATAAAATTTAGCTGCTCATCATGAAAGGGCATCATCACAATTTTTTCTCCTCAATTAAATGGCAGATAGGACAGGTGCCGATATTATGTCCCCTCGCAGGGCAATATTTTCTCGCAAAATAGATCATTTGTAAATGAAGCTGAATCCACGTCTCTTTAGGAAAAAGACGCTTTAGATCGCACTCTGTCTGGGCAACTGTTTTGCCGGAGCTAAGATTCCAGCGATGCGCACACCTGTGAATGTGCGTATCGACTGGAAAAGCGGGCTCCTGGAACGCTTGCGCCATCACCACAGATGCGGTTTTATGACCCACCCCAGGCAATTTTTCAAGCGCAGCGAAATTTCTAGGAACCTCTCCTCCATGGTGTTCGAGCAGATCTTTAGATAATTTGACAATCGCGCGCGATTTCGTAGGAGCTAGACCGCAAGGGCGGATAATGGCCTCAATTTCCTCCGCCTCAAGCGCTGCCATTTTTTGGGGCGTATCTGCGAGAGCAAAAAGTTTCGGTGTGATCTGGTTGACTCGCACATCGGTGCATTGGGCCGAAAGAAGCACTGCGATCAAAAGGGTGTAAGGGCTAGCATGTACAAGGGGAATTTCGGGATGGGGGAAAAGTTCTCCCAAAATTTGCGCAATCTGCAAAGCCCGTATTTTTTTATTCATTTTCCAATACAAAATTTAGAAAAAATAGCGCTCAAGATGTCTTCTGTCACATTGGTTCCAATAATCATCCCAAGCTCACTTAAGCAAGATCGCATATCAGAGGCGGCAAATTCAGCAGATACGCCCCGGTTCAGCCCATCAATGACAGCTTGGCACGAAACGATGGCCCGCGTCAACGCTTCATGGTGGCGGCAGCTTGTGAGAACGACCTCTTCTTTCGAAGGAGGCCCTTTTTTCCAGATCAGGCGCTCAATTGCATTTCGCAGATCGTCCAAGCCTATCTTTTCTTTCGCAGAAATCTGGACCGAATTCTCTCTTTCCTCGCCAGGCATTTGAAGATCGATTTTATTCCAGACCACAATGGTTTTTTCAGGAGGTGAAAGCTCAAGTAGCACCCGGTCTTGATCGGTCAAAGATCTGCTGCTGTCGAGAAGGAGCAAAATCAAATCGGCCTCCTGCATTGCTTTTTTAGATCTTCGGATTCCCTCTTGCTCGATTCGCTCCGCAGTCTCGCGGATCCCAGCTGTATCGATGAGGCGGAAATGGAGATTTCCAAGTCGTAAATCCTCTTCGAGTACATCCCGCGTGGTGCCCGCAATTTCTGTGACAATGGCCCGGTCTTTGCCAAGAAGGGCATTCATCAAAGAGGATTTGCCCACGTTGGGCGAGCCGAGCAAACAAAGAGAGATCCCCTCATGCAAGATTTTTCCCTCATGGAAAGTAGATTGAAGTTTTTTCATCTCCAGGCAAACCTTTTCAAGGAGTCCTACAGTTTGCTCCAACGTCGCAAATTCCAGCCCTTCTTCGGGAAAGTCAACAGCCGCCTCTAAAATGGCAGCGGTCTCTGTCAATTTTTCTTGAAACCCAGAAATCGATCGTGAAAGAGAGCCTTGAAGCTGCCTTTCTGCGACCTCGAGGGCAAGCTCGCTTTTTGCGGCAATCAATTGTTGGACGGCCTCTGCTTGAGTAAGATCGAGCTTCCCGTTCATAAAAGCCTGAAAGGAAAATTCGCCAGGCTGGGCAGGCCTTGCCCCTGCTTCGAAAATGCGCTGCAGAACCCTACGCGTGACCAAACTCCCCCCATGGCAGGAAATCTCTACCGTATCTTCGCCTGTGTAGGAATTAGGGCCCTTCATCACCAAAAGAAGAGCGCTATCCAGGACTTGGCCCTCGGTTGTTAAAATATTTCCATAATGGGCAGTATGGCTTTTATAGCTTCCCACTGGCCCTGAAAAAATAGAGCCTGCAATTTGAAAGGCGTTGGCTCCGGAAATGCGTATGACGGCAATTGCCCCTTCGCCGGGCGGCGTCGTGACAGCTCCGATCGTCTCTCCTTTCTGATAGGGGCGGTGAACAAATTCCATAGACGTGCAGGATAGCAGGAATGCGATTTTTGAATCACAAGGTTTTTTCTGTATTTTATTTAACTAATTTGTTATAATTATGTTTAGTTTTTAATTATAACTGGGGGTTAATGTGGTTATCTCCAATGATTTTCAACCGATGCCAATAAGGATTCAGGGAAACTCTCTGGATTATGGATCCATGATCCATTTGGGGTATAATGTAAGTCTGGCGGCGCTGCCTATCCTGAACACGCCTCCTCTTTCCTATCAAAGGGCCATTTCCCCGTTGCTTCCCTTATTTGATCCATGGATCTTCCTTCCGTTTTTTCCCCAAACATCGGAAAATTTTTCAAATAACAGTACAGAGGCTTTATCTCCGTTAAATATCTTTGAATCAACGACTTCGGAGAACTTAGAGGAATCTTTCTTTGAAAAATTCGAAGAGGGATTTTTTCAGGAAGAAACTCCTATTTTTTCTAGTGAAAGCGACTTTTTCTCTGGAGACCAAGATTTACCACTCCTTTCAAAAAAAAGAAAAAGAAAGAAGAAGAAGAAAAAAAGCCAGAAATAGGCTTAAGCCACCGATTCCCACCCTCGTTTAGTATCTACAAAAAGAATTGGATCGTCATTTATGCTATCTTCTAGATCGGCAATTTCTTTAAGAAGGTTTGAAATTTTGCCAGTTTGGTCATTTGCATGATCTATATAGAGAATTCTTAGTAAAAATTCGGATGGTTTGGGTATTGTTGTTTTGCCAGTTTCCCAGCGGCGAATCGCTTGTTCGCTCACTCCTAGTAAATGACCCAGGGTAGATTGAGACATAAGCATTTCATCGCGTAAAAACCGAATTTCGCTTTTGGATAACGCTTTCTTGGAAGTGACAAGATACAATCCAATAGCCTTATGTAAGCCATCCATGTCATGAATGGAAACTGCCCGTCCTCTAGGCGTTTCCATAAATTTAAATCCGTTTGACAAACGGATATTATCCAATCCGCATTCCATATATTGGTAATAAGGTGTGTCTGTCATAGGTTTGGCTCAAATAACTGTTATAATTTCTAAATGTTGTTTTTTTACAATAACTACCACTTGCACAATCCTTCCTGCTGAATAGCGCTTTAGTTTAATACGCCACTCACCGTGTTTGTCTAAATTGGGACCATCAATGCCTTTCCCTCTTCTCAAAACATCAAAAATCTGTCGATTGGTTATATTTCGTTCTCGGATTCGGGTTTGAACATGCGGATTGTCCATCCAAACGTTCTCGGAATGCTTGGCGAGCTCATGGGCCCTTTCAACTAATTTTTCCAAAGACTCAGGACTTTGCTTTGGTTCAGGAAATGAGACGTGCTCGCTCACTTGGCCTCCAATAGTATAATAAAATATCAATACCTGTCAAGGTGATAGGTATATATTATAAAATTTTTACTGTTTTTGTCAATTACGAGTATCATGATGATGGGTCATGGTGATAGATCATCGTGATAGGGGGCTTTAAATTTTCTGAAGAGCTGCTGTGATGAGCTTTCCTAGGTCGCCTTCATCTTTTTTTTCGGCAAAGGCTGCGTGAACCGCTTTCTGAGCCTCCATCGGGTGATAGCCGAGATGGAGCAATGCATTCATCGCATCGCCCAAGATCCCATCTGTAGAACTTAAGGGGATGCCCCCCTTTTCCTTTTTGCCAAACGTTTTGAATTTATCGCGCATTTCAATCACGAGCCGCTCGGCTGTTTTTTTCCCGATCCCCGGGATTTTGCCCAGAAGGCGAGTATCGGCTGCGGCTATTGCCTTTTGAAAAGCGCCGATTTCCATATGGCCGATGATGGCAAGCGCCGTTTTCGGGCCAATGCCGGAAATTCCAATCAGCACTTCAAAAAGATCGCGCTCTTCCCTTGCTAAAAAAGCATAGAGCGTATGGGCGTCTTCCCGCACTACTTGCGAAAGGTAGAGGAGGAGCGGGGTTTCCGGATTCGGCAAGCGTGTATAGGTGCTTAAGGGAATAGTCAATCGATAGCCAATACCACCTGTTACGACGACTGCCTTGAGGGGGTCTTTTTCTTTTAAGATACCTTGGATCGATTCATACATAAAGGAAGCCTCAATTGGTGAGCGCAGCAGATAGCAAGCGCTAGTGCGTCAGCTGCATCTTCGGGTTCTGGGAGTTGGGGCAGGCGGAGCAACGCCTGGATCATTTTTTGAACCTGTAATTTACTTGCGCCCCCAGTGCCTGCGACTGCAAGCTTTGCCTTCTTCGGGGCGTATTCATAAATGGGAATTGATTGCCTGGCAGCTGCCAAATAAACCATCCCCTTGGCCATCCCCAATTTGATCGCACTCTGCGCATTTTTCAAGACAAATTGCGACTCGACAGCAATTGCAATGGGGGCATGGCGTGCAATCAGAGCTTCCACGCCATCAAAGATGATTTTATACCGTTCGGGAAGGGTTAAATCCGGCGGCGGCCGGATGCAGCCAAAATCAACCGGCCCCGATTCGATATCGATGATTCCGTAGCCGGTAATGCGTGTTCCGGGATCTATTCCAAGGATGGTTGGTTTTTTATTTTGCTGCATGGAGAGGGACCTTATCTCCATATACCGTAAACGATTTTTGATTGTTTGGGAAGGGCTATGGTACTGCAGCTTTTGTTTATAAGAACCTATCTCGATAAAAAGTTTCAGTCGGTTTTCTGGTTCTTTTGAGCCGCTTTTCGATTTAAAATTAGGGAGTAATATCGACAACAGTATATTACTCCCCAATTTTAAATCGAAAATCGGCCAAAATAATCCAGAAAACCGACGAAAAATTTTATCGAGATAGGTTCAACAAGCCCCCTCCTTTCGAAAATATATTTCTGTTTTGTTTCCTAAAGAGTATATTCTACTTGCTGGAGACAACGTATGACGCCGCAGAATATCATTGTCAGAATGCCCAATTGGATTGGCGATCTGATTATGGCGACTCCTCTTTTGACAGATCTGAGGAAGGCTTTTCCAAAAGCCTCGATCACAGCTATGTGCCGCACCCCCCTTTGCGAGCTTTTGAAAGAAGATAAGGCGGTTGATGAAGTTTTTTGTTTCACAAAACTGTCCAATCCATTTGTGCGCAGGCAAGATTTTCGAAATATCATCTCCAAAATTCAGGCCGGAAAATATGACACAGGGATTCTCCTCCCCAATTCTTTTTCCTCGGCTTGGTGGTTCTGGTTGGGCAAAGTGGAAAGGCGGATTGGATTTGCAGATCAACTGCGGAGTCTTTTCTTAACTGATGCCGTTCCTTTTCCAAAAAATAGAGAAGAGCAGCATTTAGTCCTCACGTATAAGGCATTGCTAAAGCCTCTCGGAATCTCTCCTTCAGACACAGTCCCTCGCTTATATGTCACTCAAAAGGAAGTGGAAGAGTCGAAGCAGCTGCTTTATCAGCGGGGATTTGTCCCGGGCCAAAAGCTCATTGGAATCAATCCAGGAGCAGCTTATGGCACGGCAAAATGTTGGCCGCCGGAGCGGTATCGGGCGCTTGCCTTAGAACTTTTACAAAAAAGCGATGCTGCCATTGTGTTTTTTGGAGATACGACGACAGCATCTGTAGTAAAAGAAATTTGTCAGGGACTGCCCGAAAGAGCGATGAATTTGGCGGGAATTACAAGTTTACGAGAGCTTGCCTGTCTGATCAAAGATTGCAACGTACTCATCACAAATGACAGCGGGCCGATGCATATTGGAGCTGCCTTCAAAACGCCGATTGTGGCCCTTTTTGGGTCTACCGATGAGAGAGCCACTGGCCCTTATGGGCAAGAGGCGGGGGTGATCAATAAGCACGTGAGCTGCTCTCCTTGTTTTAAGCGGGTTTGTCCGATCGACTTTCGCTGTATGAAGCAGATCACAGTGGAAGAAGTGGCAGACAAAGCTTTGAGTTGTTTGAAAAGAGGGCCGCTTGTTTAGGACATTTGCCCGCAGATTTTTGCCGAACCCCTTTGACTGGATGCTCAAGCGGACAGCTAAAAAAGGGGGAAAGCGGATCTTGCTTGCCTGGAATCGAGGGTTGGGAGATATCGCGCTCGGCCTTTTTGCCATGCTGCAGCGGATCCGGGAGTTCATCCCACAGGCAGAGATCACTTTTTTAATCCGTGAAAATCTGAGCGACGGTTTTTCCCTTTTGGAAGGCGCCCAAACAATTGTTGCGCCTCAGTGGGTGCGGGGACAAAAAGTAGATGTGAAAGAGACGCTCCGGCAGCTGGGAGTCGATCCAAAAAAATACGATCTTCTCATCGCAAACCCAAGTCCTACCGACTGGGTTCCCTGGCAGCGGGGAAAAGTAGTCCCTCGGCTTCAATGGAAGAGTGAAGGGGATGTTCTTTGGAAAAAATTCAATTTGGCAGATGGCTATACGTATATTGGTGTGCAGGTAGTTGCAGAGACAAATTACGGTCTTTGGAGAAACTGGCCTCAGGAGAGGTGGCAAGAACTTTTTGAGCGCGTTCCTGAGAAAGTGCGGATTCTTCTTTTTGGATTTGGCAATGAGCCTCAATTCAATGCTCCGAACATCATTGATCTCCGAGGGAAAACAACTCTTTTTGAGTTGCTTTCGATCATTAAAAATCGGTGTACAGCACTTGTTTTACCCGATTCCGGCATTCTCTCTATGACCTATTATCTCGATGCTAGTTTTCCGATCCGGCTCATTTCTCTTTGGGCAGACCCAAATCATGGGATCCTAAAACAGGCAGTTTCCTCTCCCAATCCGCAGCTCATCCATTGTCCGCTGATTGGTACCTCTCGAGACCTATCCACCGTTTCGGTAAATGCTGTGCTGGAGCGTCTTTTTCCTCTTGAGCCTTTAAAACAATGTGCACGTGTAAGCGATGTCCCAAAAAGGGCTGTGAAACAAGTGGGGTGTATTATTTTAGCAGGAGGACAGGGGACAAGGCTTGGAATCCAAGGGCCGAAGGGGCTCTTTGAAATTGAGGGAAAACCGCTATTCCAATGGATCTGTGAGAAAGCTGAGAAAGGCTCGACGCTTGCCATCATGACATCCCCCCTGAATCACGAAGAGACGGTGAATTTTTTTAAGCGCCATGCATTTTTTGGTTTGGATCTCTATTTTTTCCAGCAGGAAATACGCCCTCTTTTGGACGATGAAAAAAGACCGATTGCGAGAAAGGGAGAAATTGTCCAGGGGCCGAGCGGCAATGGGAGTGTTTTTCGCTCCTTTGCGGCAGCGGGCTTAAGGGATGTTTTTCAAAAAAAGGGGATCGATGTAGTGACTGTGATTCCCGTCGAAAACCCTCTAGCCTCTCCTTTTGATGCTGCGTTGATTGCGCATCACAGAGATTTGAGCGCCGATGTGACAATCAAATGCATCGAGCGCCAGGAAGAGGAAAACACGGTCGGTGTTTTAGGCGTGCGCGGAGGGAAGATTGAAATTCTCGAATACACAGAAATAGAGCCTCTTGAGTGGAGCGCGCGCGCAAATGACGGCGCGCTTAAATACCGATTTGCCAACACAGGGCAGTTTGCTTTAAGCCTCTCTTTTTTAAGCCAGATGGCATCGGTTGATTTGCCGACTCATTGGGTGCAAAAAAAAATGCAAATTGGCGCTCAAACTGTTCCGATTTGGAAGGGAGAGCATTTTATTTTTGATGCCTTTCGCTATGCAAAACGGGTGGAGGCACTTTGCTTTCCTAAAGAAAGCTGCTACGCCCCTTTGAAATGCCAAAGCAGTCTTTTTGCCGTGCAAAAAGCTCTGCAAAAAATGGAGCTGCGAACGTGAAAAAAAAGATCGGATATCTAGGTGCCGGGACGTGGGGCTTTGCCCTCGCATCGATCCTTGCAAATAATGGGCACTCGGTGATTGTATGGACCCGGGAAAAAGAGTTTGCAAGCCTGCTGGAAAAAGCGCGCACCCATCCGAAGCTGCCCGGTATCGTCGCGCCTTCAAACATTCGTTTTACAAGCGATTTGTCAGATGCGATTGAGCAAGCAGATCTTTTGGTCGAGAGTGTGACCTCTTCGGGGATTCGCCCCGTGTTTGAAGAGATTCAAAGCCTCTCCCCAATTCAAATTCCCGTGGTTCTCACTTCCAAAGGGATTGAACAGGGAACTGGATTGCTGCTCCCGGAAGTTGTCTCTTCGATCATTGGGGTAGAGATGAGTCCTTTAGTGGGCTGTCTCAGCGGCCCTAGCCACGCAGAAGAAGTGATCCAGAATCTACCCACCTCTGTCGTTTGCTCCGCTTTTGATCCGAAGATCATGAAAATGATCCATGCCCTTTTTACAACTCCTACCTTTCGGATTTATCCCAATGCCGATATCCAGGGAGTCTGTTTTGGCGGCGCTATGAAAAACATCATTGCAATTGCCTGCGGAATTTCAGACGGATTGGGCTGCGGAGACAATACGAAGGCAGCTTTGATGACCCGCGGACTTCATGAAATCCGGAAACTCTGCGTGGTGAAACAGGCCGCGCCAGAGACGCTCAACGGTCTTTCCGGCATGGGCGATCTTTGCGTGACTTGTATGTCGCGCCATAGCCGCAACTATCGGTTCGGCAGGTTAGTTGCCGAAGGGTTTTCCCCCGAAGGGGCCCGGCAAAAAATCGGAATGGCAGTGGAGGGAATTTATACCTGTGTAGCTGCGCGGGAACTCGGCCACAAGCACCACATCCCCATCCCGATTACCGAGGCGACCTATCAGATCATCTATGAAGCACTCGATCCGCGAGAAGCTGTCAAAGTGCTTTTACAAAGAGCCATCAAAGAGGAACATCTTTGAGATCTTGCACAAGAGCTTCATCTGGAATCGGGATCTTGATGACATCACACTGCGGTCCAGAGTGAGTCAAAAAACACCCGGAAACGGGATTCTTAAAAATCGTTCGTAAATTATTTGTCAATTGAGTCCAATCGGGCAAGGAATGGTCTGAATACCTCAAAACAGCTGAGGCATCCACCTTTGGATTGAATTTATAGTGATAGAGCTCCTCTCCATTTGAAAGAAAAAAATCAGAATTTTTGGAATTCAATACAAGGGGCAGCTCATTCGAATAGATGATTTTAAGGTCCCTTACTTCTTTGACTGCTCCTGCGATCCTAGTTAATTGATATCTGCATGTTGTTATCTCTCCTTCAATTCGGTCAGTGGATTGATTCCACTTCGCTTGAAATTTTCTACAGCCTTTGCAAGAACGATCGATCCTTTCAACATGGTGGCAAGCAAAGCCATCGGATACCAAGAAATTGTACCAAGTTGGATAGATCTTTGAGAGGTGGGCTGCGATCGATACGACGTGTTTAAAGGGTTGCTCGAGTGCAGCCTCTAGTTTTTGTTGGATTGCAGAGCTCTTTTCTTTATTCTCTTTTTTCTCTTCCTGGAAAGGAGTGGAAAAATCGATCGGGTGTTTTATTTGGGTTACGCTTGTCATAATGAACTCCAAAATTTAAGGGACGACAAGGTACCAAATCTCTGGATTAAATGAAATTATTGCTTTGCTCGAGCAGCCTATTTTCGTCAGAAAAAAACAGGATCCGCTTCGCGGGCAGGATCGATGAGGCATCGGCAGGATAAAAGAAAAATGCTTTTTTATCCTGCAGCCGTTGGCGATCTTGCCCGCGAAGCGGATCCTGTTTTTAACTAAAGAAAATAGGCGCTGGATCTTCGCTCCGTTGAATCTAATCGATAGATCGCCTATACACAAACATATACAAATCGTGATGAAAAAATGATCTCAACAGACGGGCTAAAAGTAGTCACTGCAGAAGAAATGGTACGCCTCGAAGAGCTCGCAATCGAACAGGGCTGCAGCGCCGAGAAGTTCATGGAAGAGGCGGGGAAAAAAGTGGCCTTAGCCGCGCTGCGATTTATGCAGCAGCGGCATCTTCCAAAGCGAGTGGTTCTGCTCATCGGAAAAGGAAACAAGGGCGGGGATGCCTACATGGCAGGACGGATTCTTCTTGAAAAAGAAGTTCAGGTACGCGCTATTGTTCTCTACCGCCCTCAAGAATGCAGCTCTCTCAATCAAAAAATGGGCGAAGGTTTTAAAGCTCAAGGTGGGCGAATCGAACAGGCCCGAGGCTCGATCGATTTTTCAGAAGATGCGTTGATTGTAGATGGGCTTTTGGGAACGGGGTTTAAAGGGAAAGTAGAATCTCCGATTGCTGAA
>JAZKAZ010000108.1:21106-23181 GCA_040388845.1 Chlamydiota bacterium
AAGTTTATTCTCGCCTTTTTCCTTCTGGTACCTGCCTGTGCTTTCTCACAGTCGTTCGATGAACTGATCGCAGCCGGCGACTACACCAAAGCGGAGGCTCTGATAAAAGCGATGGACTCAGGAAAGCCGATTCTTTCCATTGATATTCCGTCTGGATTGAATGGATCTACGGGAGAAGTGGGCCAGTATGTCATCCGAGCCCAAGAGACGATCGCGCTCGGGTTGCCTAAAATTGGATTTTTTTTGAGACAAGGGTGGAACTGCATAGGCACCTTGCGAGTTGAAGATTTTGGGTTGCCAAAAAAAATTTTAGAGGAGGCAAGGGGAGTGGCAACTTTTCCCTCTCAGGAAGATCTTGCGCTGCCTAAAATCGTTCGAACGCGGCACAAATATCAAGCAGGATATGTTGTGGGATTGGGCGGCTCAAAGCAATTTCCGGGAGCGCTTAAAATGACAGGCTTGGCAGCTCTCCGCGCAGGTGCCGGCATTGTTCGGTTGTTTTCTTTTGAAGACATTGGCCCTGTACCTCTGGAATTGATCTCGACTAAATGGAGCGCCAAGAGCTGGAAAGAAGAATTGAAAAGGGCGCAAGCAGTTTTCATAGGGCCAGGGTTAGGAGACGTAAAAAAACTCCCAGCTCTTTTAAAAACGGTTCAAATCCCTTGTGTTCTCGATGCGGATGCGCTCATGCCAAATCTCCATTTCCCCGAGGATGCAATTTTAACACCCCACCGCGGGGAAATTCTAAGACTGCTCAATTTAAAAAAAGCATTGCCAGAAGAGGAGCTTTTTGAAAAAGCTGCCCATTTTTCTAAGAGTAAAAAAGTGATCCTCGTCTTGAAAGGAGCCCCCACTTTTATTTTTTTCCCAAATAGAGATCCGGTGATTGTTCCGAGGGGCGATCCAGGAATGGCAAAGGCGGGCTCCGGAGATGTGCTGACAGGAATCATTGCAGCACAGCTCTCTGCGGGAGTCCCTGCTCCAAAAGCTGCCATCTTAGGCGTATGGCTTCACGCCCTTTCAGGAGAAATTGCAGCTTCCGAAAAAACATCATATTGCTTGATTGCAAGCGATCTCATTGAGTTTTTGCCGAAAGCGTTTGAAGCCGTAATGAATCTGAGTGATAGCGCTTAAACCACTCCATGAAGCGGAGAATCCCTTCTTCGATCGATACAGTGGGTTGAAAATTGAGAATTCTTTGACTTTTTTCGATGTCTGCAAAGGTTTCTACAACTTCTCCTGCCTGCATGGGCAGCATTTCCTTGATCGCTTTTTTGCCTAGGGCTTCTTCTAAAAGTTGGACTAGATAAAGGAGATTGACGGGGCAATTATTGCCTAAGTTGAAAATTTCCAAGCCGGCTTCTGAATCGATTGCAGCTGCAGTTCCTTGGACGATATCGTCAATGTAAGTAAAGTCGCGCTTCATTTGTCCGTGATTGAAAATTTGAATGGGCGCGCCTATGCAGATCTGACGGGAAAACCGGTAATAGGCCATATCGGGGCGTCCCCAAGGACCATACGCTGTGAAATAGCGGAGGCCGATTGCGGAAAGACCGTAGAGATGATGATAGGCATGAGCCATCAGTTCATTCGTTTTCTTGGTAGCTCCGTATAGATTTGCCGGTTGATCGGTGGGATCTTCCACAGAAAACGGGATTTTTTGGTTTAGCCCATATACAGATGAGGAAGAGGCGTAGATCAACCGGATGGCGGGAAAAACACGGCAGGCTTCGAGAATGGAGACAAATCCCTGGAGATTGGAGGCTACGTAATCGTCTGGATGGGAAAGAGAATGGCGGACGCCTGCTTGCGCTGCCAAATGGACGACATGAGTGATTCCATAGCGTTGCAAAAGTTGCTGAATCAATTCTTTTTCCCGAATATCGGCAGAAATCGTTTCGATGCCCTGATTGTGTAGGATCTGAGCGCGATCTCTTTTTAACTGGGGATCATAATAACTATTGAAATGATCCAGACCGATGACAAAATCGCCCCGCTTCTCCAAATAGGAGGAGAGGTGGAATCCGATAAATCCCGCGGAACCTGTGACTAGAATTCGTTTCATTTTTAAAATC
>JAZKAZ010000109.1:0-5468 GCA_040388845.1 Chlamydiota bacterium
CTCGCAACGGCTGCCATCCGCTCTGCCACTTCTTTTTGCACCATGATCGTTAGAGTGGAAAAAAGAGGCGCGGAATTGAAAATTTTTTCGAGAATAGGCGCGGTGATGTGATAGGGGAGATTGGCCACTACTTTTAAGGAAGGTGGCAAGCAGCTCAAGGGAAACTCTAAAAAATCAGCATTGAATACGTGCAGCCGTTGATCTGCAGTCTGCAGCCTAAGCAATTGATCCGCAAAGAGGTTATCTAGCTCCACTGCAAAAACATGGGCTCCCGCCTCGAGAAGGGCCGACGTCAAGGCTCCTGGCCCGGGGCCGATTTCTAGGACAGAATCGCCAGGCTGTACGTCTGCTATTCGAAGAATTTTATGGACGATATTTTGATCGATCAGAAAATTCTGCGACA
Organism: Chlamydiota bacterium; assembly: GCA_040388845.1. Taxonomy (GTDB): domain Bacteria; phylum Chlamydiota; class Chlamydiia; order Chlamydiales; family SM23-39; genus JAZKAZ01. The sequence continues at coordinate 404 of JAZKAZ010000109.1, forward strand.
AGCTTTTCTTGGGCCGTGCGTCAATGCTCTTCAAAAATAAAATCAGCTCGGAGAGGATCATTTATTGCAGGGAAAAGGGGTGCAGTTGATCGGGCATCGTCTCTTTGAGATGAGCTGCATCAAACCCATAATGCTTACGCAATTTTCCTAAGTAGCCTTGAGAGTGATGGACAATTGCCTTTTGCGTCAGATCGCCTTGCAGTTTTTGAGAGATTTCTTCAAAAGAAGGAGCTGGATGATCGGTTTTTTCTGTCAGATAAAAAATGCGGTACACTGTTTTTTTGTCCACGCGGCTTGTCTGGGATGTGGGTTTTCCGTAGGCGCCTGGTGTGAGTGAAGCGAGGGCGGATTTATGCAAGTCTGCGAGGTCTTTTTCTGTCCCTGTGTATTCATTGGAGACTTGGATGGCAATTCCCGGAGACTCGAGCTCTTTGAGTGCCTCTGTCAAAAATTCAGGGCTTTGGCAGCTCTCCGTGAGCAGTTGGTAGACTTGCTCTGAAAGTGTTTCATTCGGGTTTTCTGTACGGATGGAAACCACTCGGTATTTCCATTCGGAGTAAGGAGGATTTTCTTGGATAAAAAGGCGATAGGCTTGCCTTACTTCTTGAGGAGTTACGCTTTGGATTGCTTTGGAATGGATAAACCACCAGGTCATTCTTCGGACAATCATTTCATTTTTGACCATCTTCCAGGTCTCTTCGTAGGTTGCGCCAATTTTATCTAAAGTCTGCATGACATTGGGGCCAAAACGCCCTTCCATCTCTTCTCGGATTTCCCCATCCGTTAATTTGATTTCCTTATCAGCTGCATCGGATAAAATCAGTTCATTGTCAACCATCTCCATGAATAGATGGCGCCAGCTCGATTCATAGAACTGGAAGCGGGCTTGGTTGGAGTCGCTATATTGGGGATAGTTTTGGTGGAAGAGAAAGTCCATTTTCTTTTTGACATCTATCATGGAAATGGTATTTCCATTCACTCTTGCCAAGATGGCATTTTGCACGGCGATTTTCTGATTTTTGGAAAAATCTGGATTTTGCATCTGAGCTGCTAAAACAGTTGCAGAGGCAACTGAGAGAAAGAGAAAAATGGAGCGCATGGTAGGTAAGGGGGTAAAATTGTCTTTAATTTTAGAGATCATACCAAAGATGCGGTTTTCCTGAATACAGCGGCATAAAAACCATCCATTCCTTTCTCCTGAGGAAGGAGAGCAAGCGGCTCTTTTTCAAGGACAAGGGGATAGTTTTTTAAGAAAAAATTGACTTGGTCGACATTTTCTTCCGGAAGAATACTGCAGGTGGCGTAGACAAAAAAGCCGCCCGGCTTCACATAAGCGAGCGCCTCTTTTACAATTTCCCGTTGCTGCTGAACGAGCCGTTCAATCATCGGGGCGTCTATTTTCCACTTGCTGTCAGGATTGCGGCGTAAAGTTCCTGTTCCGGAACAGGGCACATCGCCCAGAACCCAATCCATTTTCCCTTTGATTTTGCTTAGGTGGGGATGAGCGGGCTCGAGCATCTGAGCGTTTTGGATGCCTGCTCTTTTGAGCCGCTTGCGCGCTTCGAGGAGAACCCGAGGCCTGATATCATGGAGGTAAATTTGCCCTTTCCCTCGCATCAGGTGGGCAAACGCCAGCGTTTTTCCGCCGGAGCCGCTGCAGTAGTCCAAGACATGCTCGCCCGGCTTCACTGCTATAAGACTTGCCACTAGCTGGCTTCCCTCGTCTTGCATTTCAAATAAACCATCTTTGAATTCAGGGAGGGAGAAGAGGGGGACTCTTTTTTCAAACTGGATGCCGGCTTCTGCATGAGTGCAGAGAGAGGCAGGATAAATGGCCTGGAGTTTGGCAAGTAATTCATCCCGAGTTGTTTTCATTAAATTGGCCCGAATGGTCGTAGGCGCGGGAGTGTTTAATACGAGGGAGAGAGCCTCTGTTTTTTGGGGGCCATAAGAGGCCAAGAGGCGCTCATGAAGAAATTCAGGAAGACCTCTTCGAATCGGTTCGGGGATGGAAGGGTCGTAAAAACATTTTTCGAGAACCAATTTTCGGAAGCAGATCAGGCGGTCATAAAAATGGGGGGAAGCGCAAAAGTAGTCGATCAATGTTTTCCAGCGGATCATCCCATAGAGGGTCTCTCCAATGGTCCGTCTGTCATTTGCGCCAATGCTCTTATGTGCACGCAAATAATCTCCCAAAGCCAGATCGAGCGGCTGCAACGAATTTTCGTGCGATTGTAAAAAGGCAAAAATATGGTGGTCGCAAAATGGGAGCTTCATCGGAGGACTAGTTTAGGGGCTATTCAAGAATAAAGCAACCTTCTATTCTGGCTGTGTGAGTTTTTTAGGAGCTCTATGAAAATCATTCGCAAAAGCGCAATTGTAATCGCCAGGTTTTTAATCAGTTCCATTTTCTTATGCGGAGCTGTGAATAAAATATTTAATTGGCATGAGACAGAAAAATTTCTGATGAATATTTTGTGCGATTGGCAATCTTACATCGGCTATTCCGAGGGCGCGCAGAACTGCATCACTTTCCTTACACCTTGGAGTCCCTTGCTTTTGATGGCAGCTACTCTGTTTGAGCTGATTGGAGGGCTGCTTGTGCTTTTGGGGATCAAAGAAAAATTGGGAGCCGTTTTGTTGATTCTTTTCTTGATTCCAACGACGATTTTGATTCATCAATTTTGGTTTATTGAAGGAAGCGCTCGGGAATTGCAAACAGTCATGTTTTTAAAGAATTTGGCTATTTTAGGCGGACTTTTGCTGATTCTTTGTTTTGGAGCCAGTACAAACTCAGAAGAGTCCGATCCCTATTCCTCCATGAAAATGAACTAATTTATGTTTTGGCTATGGATCCTCTGTAGTTTTTTGATCACTGCGCTGGGCCAGCCGGCGCGAGTTCCTCTGTTGGGGGTTTTTTCTGCTGCCTTTGGGTTTGCCCTTTTTTGGAAGGCCATGCTTTGTTTTCCGGCCAAGCGCGATCGGTTTCTTCTCGCATTTGTTTGGTTCGGGGCCGTTCAGAGCATCCAGCTTTCCTGGATGGCGTCCCTAGACTACATGGGGCCCTTGATTCTTTTTGTTTGGATGGGATTATTGGCTGCGATGGGCGTGCAGTTTGGGATTCTCTCTTTATTTTTGGTTCCAGGGGAAAAGATTCACTTTCGACTTTTGTTTGCAATCGGAGGATGTTGGACGCTTTTTGAATGGGTGCGTCTTTTCTTACTGACCGGTTTTACTTGGAATCCAGTGGGTCTTGCGCTTACAAATTTTTCTTATCCTCTTCAGTTTGCAGCGGTTTTTGGAATTTATGGCCTTTCATTTTGGGTAATTTTAGTCAATGTAGCTGCTCTCAACGCCTTTTTTCTTCAGAGATCGAAAAGAAACGCTGTTATCTGGGCAGCTTTTGCTCTTTTCCCCTACGTTTTTGGAGCGGTTCATCAATCCTTCATCGAAAAGTATATTCCCCATTCGCAAATGCTGAGTGTAGCCCTTGTGCAAACAGCTTTATTGCCCGATGAAAAAGAGTATTTAACAGATCGCCTACAAACGCCTATGCCGCCTTTAGAACAGTGGGAAAGGGTATTGAACCTGCTTAAATCTGATGCCCCGCTGGATATGATTGTTTTGCCCGAAAGCGCCGTAGCCTTGAGCGCTTATCAGACCTACTATCCGCTTGAGCATGTAGAGAAAATTTGGGAAAGGAGGTTTGGAAAGAGGGGGCTTGTCGATTTTCCTTCTTTGGATAGACCTTATGCAGAGCCTTTCCTCGTAAATCGAACTCTCCAATGGAAGGTGAGCAATGCATTTATTTCACAGGCGCTTGCAAATCATTTTAAGGCCCATGTGATCATTGGCTTCGACGATCACCTTTTGAGTGGAGGGAAAGTGAATGCGGCTTTTCATTTTCAACCTGGAGGACAAATTCCGGAGCGATGTGAAAAAAGGGTGTTGGTTCCAGTTGGAGAATATATTCCTCTGGCAAATTTTCGCCTCTTATCAAAATTTGTGGCCTCTCAATTTGGAATTGGAAGTTCATTTCAGCCGGGAAAAGTGGCAAAAATTTTTAATGCTGCGGTGCCTCTTGGCGTATCGATTTGTTATGAGGAGACGTACACTGATCTGATCCGGGATCTTCGCTTGAAAGGGGCTGAGCTTTTTGTCAATATTTCCAATGATGCCTGGTTTCCTCGATCGAAATTGGCCCAGCAGCATTATCATCATGGACGTATCCGTGCGGTTGAGAATGGAGTGGGCGTAATCCGGGCCTGCAACACAGGGGTCACTTGTGCGATCAATTGTTTTGGGCAGACTGTAAGCAAGCTTCCTGAATCGGAGACGACCGAGAGCGCTCTCTTCCTCTCTTTCCCTCTCCGCTCCTATAAGACGCTCTATACTTGGTGGGGGGACAGTGCGATCTTGGGCCTTAGCTTGCTCTCTTTCCTATTTTATGTAGGGAAGAAAAAGTTGCTCTAAATGAAGCTCTGCGCTAACTTTCTTTGTAGCAACATTCTTGAATTTGATACTCGATGATTGATTTTTTCGTCTTGAGCTTTTGAGAGTTGAATCATTTTCCGCCCCCTTCATGCGAGGTACGAATTGACCGGATCCGATACTGCCGACATGCAGAAAACCATCCAGCGCGAATCTACGACTGCCGGCATTGGTCTTTTTACAGGTGAAAAAGTTTTTTTAAAGCTATGTCCTGCTCCTGTGGGTAGTGGAATCGTTTTTGTCCGCTCTGATTTACAGGGAAATCCTGAAATTCCTGCACGGCTCGAGTTTGTGCGGCAGGTCCCCAGATGCACACGTTTGGCCAATGGCCAAGCGAGCATTCACATGGTAGAGCATATCCTTTCTGCACTCTCTGCCTTAAAGATAGATAATGTTCGCATTGAAGTAGAAGGTCCCGAAATTCCGGCAGGCGATGGGAGTTCCAATGTTTTTGTAGAGCTCATAGAAAAAGCGGGCATAGTCTCTCAAAACGCGCCCCGCCGAAAAATTCGCATTAGAGAACCTCTTTTTTGGTCAGAGGGAGAAATTCATCTCATCGCTCTTCCCTCTCCTG
>JAZKAZ010000109.1:5478-7424 GCA_040388845.1 Chlamydiota bacterium
TATACAATGCACTACCCTCATTCTCCCCTCCTTGGTTCCCAATACTATTCTCTGACAATGAATCCCGAGCGATACAAAAATGAAATTGCCTCTTGCCGAACCTTCTCTCTTTACGAAGAGATTCTTCCGTTCATTGAAAAGGGGATAATTAAGGGAGGCGGGTTAGAAAATGCATTGGTGATTAAGGGAGATCAGATTATGAATCCAGGAGGAGCTCGTTTCCGAGATGAAATGGTGCGCCACAAGCTTTTAGATTTGATTGGAGATCTTACTTTAGTAGGCGCTCCAATTTGCGGACATATTATATCTGTTTGTTCAGGACACTCGAGCAATATCGCTTTTGCGTCACTCCTTTCAAAAACTGCTAAGTTGGAGTTTTGTTAATGGGACAGAGTCCAATCGAGCGCCCCTTCGTGCTTAGTGCGAAGGAGATCGCAAAAATATTACCTCACAGCTACCCTTTTCTCCTCGTCGATCGCATCCTTTATATTAATTTGGAGGAGAGCGAAATCATTGGATTAAAGAATGTGACTGTGAACGAGCCGTTTTTTCAAGGTCATTTTCCCGGCGTGCCGATTATGCCCGGTGTTTTGATTTTGGAGGCGCTCGCTCAAACAGGCGGGATTTTAGTGCATCAGAAAGGGTATGTGAAAAAAATCGCTCTTCTGATGAATGTGGCAGTAGCCAAGTTTCGCAAACCAGTTTTGCCAGGCGACGCTCTCCACTTGCACGCTAAAGGGCTTCATATTAGTGGAACCGGCGGAAAAATCAGAGCAAAAGCTATGATTGGGGATCAGCTCGCTGTTGAAGCAGAGCTTAGTTTTGCGCTTATAGATAAAGAACAGTTGTAAAGCCTTATATAAAGAGTCGGATTCTCATGTCTAACATACACCCTCTAGCTAATGTAGAGCCGGGAGCTAAAATCGGCAAAAATGTCACGATTGAAGCGTTTGCTGTCGTCAAAAAGACTGTGACTCTGGAAGATAATGTAATCATCAAATCTCACGCTTACATCGATGGGAATACCACGATTGGGGACGGGACTGTCGTCTGGCCAGGAGCTAGTATCGGTACAAAAACGCAAGATCTCAAATATCGAGGAGAGAGAACGTTTGTCACGATTGGCAAAAGATGTGAGATTCGAGAATTTGTCACTATCAATTCCTCTTGTCAAGAAGACACGACCGTACGGATCGGCGATGATTGTTTGATCATGGCTTACTGCCATGTCGCACACAATTGTGAAATTGGAAATCGAGTTGTCATGTCTAACAGCGCGATGTTAGCGGGCCATGTCATCGTTGAGGACTGCGCAATTATTGGGGGAATGACACCTGTTCATCAGTTTTCTCGGATTGGCTGCTATGCCATGGTTGGAGGCTTCAGCAGGGTGCCTCGCGATGTGCCTCCATACACTGTAGGAGGAGGTTTCCCCTATAAATTTGGGGGAGTGAATATCATCGGATTGAAGCGGCATAAGTTTCCTCTGGAAGTGCGCATTGCCTTGAGCAAGGCATTTAAGATTACCTATCGTTCAGGACTTCATCTTGAAGAGGCTATTTCCCAAATTGAAAATGAAATACAGCCTCATAAAGAAGTGATGCATTGGATCGACTTTTGCAAATCTTCTAAGCGGGGGTTAATTGGGCTTGAAGGCGTGACTCGAACGGCTCCTGTACCGAATGAAACAGAAGAGCAATATTTCGAGGAGTAAGTCTGAGACCCAAAATAGTTTTTTTTGGCACGCCGCTATTTGCAGCGGAGATTCTTCAATATCTTTTTGAGCGCCAGGTAGATATCCGAGCCGTCGTGACCCAACCTGATCGGCCCAAGGGCAGGTCTCTGGCCGTGTCTCCGACTCCTGTCAAAGAAGTCCTGCTAAAACAGCCCCTTCTCATTCCTATTTTTCAGCCCGAAAAGGCATCGGAAGAGGGCTTTTTATCAGA
>JAZKAZ010000109.1:7434-8759 GCA_040388845.1 Chlamydiota bacterium
AGACTTCCTCAACAGCAGCTTCGGTGTCGCCCATTTTTATCAGAGCTTGCGAAGTTAGACGCCGATCTTTTTGTGGTCGTTGCCTATGGTCAAATTCTTACGCAAAAATTGCTCGACATCCCCCCGTTTGGCTGCATCAATGTCCATGCGAGCCTCTTGCCGAAATACCGGGGAGCTGCTCCCATTCAGCGCTGTTTGCTGAATGGAGAAAAAGAAACAGGGGTCGCAATTCAAAAAATGGTGAGGCAATTGGATGCAGGGGATGTGATCGCAGTAGGCCAGATAGAAATCCCCCCGGAAATGACTTTTGGCGAGCTGGAGAAAAAACTTTGCGATCTTTCAAAACCTCTCCTTCTTTCTGTTCTCAAAACTTATGAACAGGGAATCATCCCTGCGGGGGCCGGGCAAGATCACGCTCTTGCCACCTATGCCTCAAAAATTAAATTGGAGGAAGGGGAGATTGACTGGACTCTGCCCGCTTCCCAAATTCACAATCTCATCCGGGCATTTTCTCCCAGACCCGGCGCTTGGAGCTATGTCGGGACAAATGAGGGGAAAAAAAGGCTCAAAATCCTCCGCTCCGAAGTTGTTTCTAGGCAAGGAGCGCCAGGGGAGCTTCTATCTGCAGATGGGGTCATCGGATGCGGCCGGGATGCTGTAAAATTATTTGAAGTGCAGCTCGAGGGTAAAAAAGTCATGGCTGCTACCGATTGGCTGAGAGGCCAAAAAAATCATTCGCTCTTCCAAATATAAATTTACTTAATTCGTGATGCCGGCCAAAGGGTTGGATTCTAATTTTTTATCTAAATCAAATCTCTGTGGTTAAAAATTTTTCATAAGCTTGTGATATTACAAGTTTTAGAAAAATTTTTAACCACAGAGATACAGAGATTTGATTTAGATAAAAAATTATGTAATCAACATAACTTCTATTGCGCTGCCAACACTTGTAATTATTTTATTGGTATTTACATTAAATTGGCGCGATCTTATTCTGTTGGATAAAAAAGAATGGAGATTATTTAACAATGACTATTTTATCAATTAATCAGTCCCAGCTTGTCTCGAATAAAAATGTGAATCGAAGTGCAGTTGAGCACATCGCAAACTATCCCGATTCTGCCGGAAGAGTCGCTAGAAGTATCCAAGTAGTTCAGAAGACCGCAAAATTAGTAAATGAAATCAGAAAAGAAACTGGCAATCAGATCTCTCTTCCTTTAGCTGTGATCGACGGCCAGTGCAATGCTGCGCTCTCGATGATTGGAGTTGTCACTTTGCCAGGTGTAACGCTCTCTGCGATCCAATCCATTGCAGATTTAAGGACG
>JAZKAZ010000110.1:0-5086 GCA_040388845.1 Chlamydiota bacterium
TCCCAATAGAAGTATTTTAGAATGTCCTAACCCGCAAAAACTTATTAATGACTTTGCCGGAACAGGTATAAAAATCGGAAATACGCAGCCAGGTACCCCTGGATATAAGGAAATAGTCAATTTTAGAGAGTTTATTGGCTATTCAGTCGACCCTGATACAGGTAAAAAAATTGCCACAAACTGGGGGAAAATCCACTATGCAGAAGATGGTGTCCATATTGTGCCAACCAGGCCAAGAGGTTAACTATGAAAGAATTTTCAATTGGATATGCTTTGCTAGCTGTACAAAGGGCTTTATTAGGAGTCGTGACTCCAGAGTTAAGAGCGGTAGTCGTTGATTTCTCCAATCTTGAACCAATGTTATATGTTCGGTTTTATTACGATGGGAAGGTTTCCAAAGAACTGATAGACCTGTGGGATTGCGCCATTACCGAGGCAAGCGCAGATCTAGGGCCAGATTGCCTGCTCGATGATGGCATTGACAGGCTTGATTTTCCAAGTAAAATTCCTTTCCGCGGGCGTTATGCGTACCTGAGAAAAGAATAAAATTTCCAAGTAATTTAGGTGTGTATTTTTTGAGTATCCCCTCGAGAGAATTGAACCAATATCGACAGGTAATTTTTTATTAATAATTTGGAGCAAGCCTGGGGCCGCTTGTGATATGTGGCATTCATATTGTGCCCACTAGACCAAGAGGTTAATAATGAAAGAATTATCTATCGGATATGCGCTGCTAGCCGTACAAAGCGCTTTATTAGGAGTCGTGACTCCAGAATTAAGAGCAGTAATCGTTGATTTTTCCAATCTTGAACCAATGCTATATATTCGATTTTATTATGACGGGAAGGTTTCTAAAGAAATCATAGATCTATGGCACTGCGCCATCACCGAAGCTAACGCAGATCTAGGGCCAGATTGCCTTCTCGATGATGGGATTGAAAGACTTGATTTTCCAAGTAAGATTTCTTTTCGCGGACGTTATGCATACTTGAGAAAAGAATGAATTTTCCCAAATAACTTTCAGAGACTACACCTAATGCACATGGAATTTTGCCTTATTGCTCCATTTGATTTAAATCGGTATAATTCAGAGATTCAGTTAGAAAGGTCTTGATTTATGAGTGTGGCAGTAGAAGATCTTGCCAGTAATATATTCCTCCATAAAAAAAGGCGAAAAATGGAGAAAATTCGTGTTATTTAACGAGGCGAAAAAAATTCTAACCAATCACAAGAAAACTCTTTTACAATTAGGTGCTCGCGCACTTTCTCTTTTCGGTTCAGTGGCTAGAGATGAGAGTTCCTCTACGAGCGACATCGATATTTTAATTGAGTTCGACTCAAAAAAAGGTTTATTTGGCTTTATTAATCTTAAAAGTTATTTGGAAGATCTTCTGGGATGTGAAGTTGATTTAGTTACTAAAAGAGCCCTCCATCCTGCTCTACGAAAGAAAATTTTGCGCGAGGCAAAGCATGTCTTCTAGAGATTGGGTATTTCGTGTTCAAGATATTCTGACAGCGATAGATAAAATTGAGCGCTACACCGAAGGTGTTACCATGGTTCAATTTAAAGAAAATGGACTCGTGATTGATGCGGTTATCAGAAATTTTGAAATTATTGGTGAAGCCAGTAAAAATATACCCTTATCTACTCGTCGGTCCCATCCCGATATTCCCTGGAGTGAAATGAGTGGGATGCGGGATGTTTTAATTCATGAATATTTTGGTGTTGATGTAGAAGTCCTTTGGCATACAGCAAAAAAACATCTTCCTGTTCTTCAGAAGCAATTAAAAGTTCTTCTTCAGATCACAACTCTTTAAGTTCCAAAGAATCTCTTCCTTCTAAGATCGCTCTAGCAAGCTCCTTTCCAAGCCAGGCGTGATAGAGCATCCCTCGGGAGCCCAAGCCCGTAAAAACCCAAGCTTTTGGAGAGATTTTTTCCACGACGGGGCGGTATCCGATCGCTCTTGCGATGCGGACTCCTGCTCGGATTTCTACGACTTCAAAATCGCGAGCCGGTGGATAAAATTGGGCGGCCTTCTCCAAGAGTGTCAGTGCAATTTTTGGATCTGGCTCTACAGAGGTAAATATTCGCTCGTAGGTTGAGCCAATTTGGCAAAGCTGGGGATCTGAGGTGGGGGTTAGATGCCCTTGCGATACGAGGCTGACGGGAAGGGGCTCTGGCCATTTGCAAACAAGGGTTTGCCCTTTAGTGGGCTTGATTGGTAGATGAGAGCATTCTTTAAAATGGAGCGTCTCTGCTCCTGTGGCCAAAATAATGGCGTCGAATTCTTCTAGCTCTTGGAGTGAGGGCACGTTTTGTAATTCGAGTTTTGCCCCCTTTTCTTGGCAGGCTTGCCAAAGGCCTTTTAAATAGAGATGGGTGTAGATCGTAGATCCTGTGGGAATCCAAAGGGCAGGGGCAATTGTTGCTTTTGGCAGGAAGGTTGCTACTTTAGCTTCATCCCACCAGATTGTATCTGGGTCGTTTTCACATCTGTGCCGGAAATCTTTTTTTTGCGCATCGGTAATGGCCAGCCTTAAAACACCGGATTCTTTGACAACCGGATGGCCGATTGTATTTTCTACTACTTGGAGAAGTTCTTTGGTAGCAAGCATCCCCTCTTCTGCTTGCCAAGACCTAAGCGCGCGACTTCCTGGAAAAGGATGCAAAAGCCCTGTGGAAATGCCGGAAGCGCCGCCGCCGATGCCTCGCGCATCGAAGAGAGAAACTTGAGCATGGGGCGATTGGAGAAGCGGCCAGAGGACGCCGAGTCCTGCCAATCCCCCTCCGATGATTGCAATCTTCATTTATGCGGTTGTGTTTTTGACTGTAAAAGTTGGTAGCTTTCAGCCGCAAAATTAAAGAAAAAGATCACAGCAGGAGTCAAAAATGCGCAGAAGGGAAGCATGATAAAAAACCATTCGAGCGCAACAGATAAAGAGCGCTCGGCAATGAGAAAACTGACATTGGTCAGCATCGCAGAGAGACTTAAGAGTCCCACTAGCAAAACAATGGGGATCAGAGCGAGTAAAAAGAGAGCAAGGCTACTCAGAAGATGCGCTTGGAGCGATGAGAAAATTCTTTTGGCCAGAGGAATTCTTTTTAGGGGCTGGAGAGCTGCTGCTGGAGCTACAAAAAAGAGAAGTCCCAAATTGAAAAGGCAGAGGAGGAGCGAGCCAAAAATTAAAAGAAAGGGGCCAAATGCTAAGACGATCCCAAAAAAATCGCCAATCCCGGGAATCTCTTTTAAAAGGAAAAAAAGGCCGAGGAGAATCCAGAGAAGCAAATAGACCAAGATCGGAGGAATTGAGAGATAGGATGTGCCGATAATTAGGTCGAGGGAGCCTGAGATCAGCCTGCGGAAATTTAGGGTGAGGCTTTTTGCTTCATGGTAATGAATGCGAACCAAGAGAACCCCGAGGCCCAACAGAACGCCAGAGGAAAGGAGAATCGGCAAAAACGCCAGACTCATCGCGATCCAATCGCTTGCATCAAAGGCAACTGCCCTGCAAAAAACAGTTAGAATTCCGCATAAAACCAAGATCGGAAAAGTGAGCATGAGTTTCCTCTTAGAAAAAGAGAGGAGCATCGCCCGATTGAAAGCTTTTTCAATTTCTAGCCAGGTCATAGGAGTATGATTGTACAGACAGGCAAGTGAAAAAACAATGTCAAAAAAGACAGGTCCCGTTTCTTAAAGGCCAAGTCTACCTAGAGAAAAAAAGAGTGGTTTTGCAACTTTCTGAAAGTTTCATTGAATCCAGTAAGTCCAGAATGGCTTCATACCTTCCTTCTTCAGCCCTTTCTTGAGGGAGCAGAGCGGATCAATCGGGCCATTGAAGGCATTGATTTACACTCCTTATCCCGCCCTGTCCTTTCCTTGAAGGAAAGAGTGATCTCTGCTTTGACAGGAGCTGCGCTCTTATTTTGTCCCCTTCCATTTGTGAACACGATCATTTGGCTGGCTTGGCAAACCTTTGGCCATCCAGAAATTCTCAGCGACCCATTTTCCCTCGAAAGCGATGCCCCAAATTCCGTAGCTCCTCTTTTGATGCCCTTTCAATCCATGATATCTCTTCCCCCTCTCATTGCACCCTCGCCCAGATTGCAGCAGCAGATCCCCCTTCCAGCTCCTGTTTTAGAACCCCAAGCCCCTTTTCCGCTTCCCGCTCTTGCGCAACCGGTCCCCGTTGCGGTAGGGATGCGAGCACCCATTGTTCCTCTGCCCGCGCTGGAAGCTGCCCCTAGAGGCGTGCGAGTTGAAAAAATCTCTTACGTCGAAAATGGAAGCCATCCATCCACCTGGGTCCTCGAACATGATACCCATCAAATCCTCGGCACTAAAAATTGTTCTAAAGATTCTGTCACTGTCCGCTATCGTCCTGATTGGCGTCTCTTAGAATATAGCTACCGAGATGCAAAGGGTACAGCGGATGTTCGGATCCAATTGAAAGACTCTAAATGCCTTCATATTGCAGGCAAGAATGGAAATGAGAGTATCGATAAAAAGCTTGTACTAGAAAAGGATTATCCGTGGATCCAGCAAGTGACTTTCGGCTTTAAAAATTTTGCCCTTTGTAAAGAGGAAACGGTCTTGGATTTTTATGGAATTCGCCCGGACACTTTGGGAATAGCTCACCTCAAAGCCACAAAGAAGGGAGAAGAAGAGCTCCCTCCTTTTGGCAAAATGGTCAAGCTTGAGATTCGCCTTGCCGGTTTTTTATTCCAATACATTTTTAAAGCAGAGCTCTGGTTAGATCCACAGAGCGGCGTTTTGAAAAAAATTGATTTTTCTAGTCCGTTTACTCCGAAGAGCGTGACAGAATTTGTGCAAAATGATTCGTCCCTCGGATCAGCGCATCGGTAATCCCCGGCTCGCTCGCAGAATGTCCTGCGTCTGCAATGATTTCAAAATCTGCTGCCCCCCAAGCTTTATGAAGCTCCCAAGCGCTCTCTAAAGGACAAACAACGTCATAGCGCCCGTGAATGATACGCCCCGGGATCTTCTCCACCTTCTGGATCTGTTCGATCAACCAATTGTCCGTCTTGAAAAAACAGCGGTTGAGAAAATAGTGGCACTCGATCCG
>JAZKAZ010000111.1:0-1125 GCA_040388845.1 Chlamydiota bacterium
AACCACAATAAACTCTCCCTCAGGATGTAGGGTAAATCCAAAATGCTTGCAAAGCTTTTGCATTTGAAAATTCTGGGGAAGCATTTGCGCCCGGATTTGTCCGATCTTTTCTGCTTTTGCCACTTGTAGCAGTTGATGCATCAGCTTGGATCCAATCCCCTGATTTTGCCACTGATCTTTGACGATCATGGCAAAAATCGCATCGGATGTTCCTGGGATTTTACTTAGCCTTGCCACCCCCAAAATTTCTCGCTTTTCTTTGAGTTCTGCGACCAGCGCAATTTCCCGGTCATAATCGTTGAAACAAATCCGCTGAAGCCGGTCGTGGGCCACTCTTTTGTCATAATTTACAATTTTGAGGTACCGCTGCCTGACGGTCTCTTCGGAGAGATCCTTATGAAACTGGATGAGAAGCGGTTCATCTTCGGGGCGTATCGGACGGATCTGAATCGCTGTTTTGTCTTTCAGATGCTGCATTTGGACATATTGGGAAGGATAGGGGCGGATTGCTGGTTGCGGAAGTTCTTCTTTTTTGAGATGGGGATCGTGCAGGATGATTCTCGCATCCAAAGCAATCAACCTCTCGGGCGAGGCCAGAAGCGGATTGATATCGCATTCCTTAATCCATGGCTGCTCGATTACTAAATTGCTAAACTGCACTAAAAGATGCTCGAGTGCGGTAAGATCGATCGTTTTTCTTCCTCGCACGCCTTGTAGCGCGGCGTAGATTTTCGTCTGCTCCATCATCCGACGGGCAAGCGTCGTCGTCAAAGGAGGAAGAGCAAGCGCTCGGTCTTTATAGACCTCGACGAGCTGTCCTCCGGAGCCAAAGAGGAGAATAGGACCAAATTGCTCATCGGTTGTGCTTCCTAAAATCAGCTCATAGCCCTCTAGTTGAATCATCGGCTGGACAGTCACCCCCTGAAAGTGCTTTTCACCTGCCAATTTTTTCACGGACGAATAGATTTCTTCATACGCATCGAAGACTGCCCTTGCGTCTTTTAGGTTGAGCTTCACTCCCCCCACATCGGTTTTATGAGTGATGGTTCTGGAATAGAGCTTTAAAACAATTGGAAATCCCATCTCTTCTGCAATCTGAGATGCCTCTTGAGAGCTTTTGGCAAC
>JAZKAZ010000111.1:1135-14290 GCA_040388845.1 Chlamydiota bacterium
GGCCTCAAGCACCAATTTTGACTCGTATTCATCGAGGATCGTTCGGTTTTCAGATCTCGCTTTTTCGAAAATTTTCTCCAAAGCCTGCCGTTTTAAAGGGGCCGTTTCATCAGAGGTCTTAAACCCTAAAGAGGGAACTTCGTAAATCCCTCTTAGGTTGTAAGTGTAGCGCCACATCGATGCGAATGTTTTACAAGCCATATCGGGATACTCAAAACAGGGGATCCCCGAATGAGTGAGGATTTCATCCCCTTTTTCAACGCTTGCTCCCCCCATCCAGCTGGCTAGTACGGGCTTACCCATTGAGGCAAATGGCCTTAATTTTTCAGCAGTAGCTGTTGGATCGGTCATATCTTGGGGTGTTAAAATAACTAAGATCCCATCTGCATGAGGATCCTTTGCTGCAATTTCTACGGTTTTCGCATAGATTTCCGCATTGGCATCCCCTAAAATATCAATGGGATTATTTCGACTCCAGGGGGCCGGAAGCAACTGGTTCAGTGCCTCCATAGTTTTGGGGCTAAGCTCTGCCAATTTTCCCCCGCTTGCAATCAAAGCATCCGTTGCAATGACACCGGGGCCGCCTGCATTCGTGACGATACTTAAATGGGGCCCTTTTGGCCGTGGCTGTTTGGCCAATACTTCTGCCATCCCGAAGAGCTCCGCAATTGAATCTACCCGCAATATGCCGACCCGCCGGAAAGCCGCGCTCAAAGCCTCATCGCTGCCGGCAAGCGATCCTGTATGAGAGGCCGCAGCCTTTGCAGACTCAAGAGAGCGCCCCGCTTTAATCAAAATAATCGGTTTTGTCAGCGAAACTTCTCTCGCGGCAGATAAAAAAGATCTGGGATCTCCAATGCTCTCCATGTAAAGCAAGATGCTGCTTGTCTGAGGATCGCTTCCAAAATAGTTGATCAAATCGCCAAAATTTACATCGATCATCGAGCCAATTGAGACAAAGGCGCTAAAACCCACATGTTCTTTTAAACTCCAATCAAGAACAGCCGTGCAAAGCGCTCCAGATTGGGAGATGAAGGCGATATTTCCTTTTTGAGCAATCCCCGCTGCAAACGTCGCGTTAAGTCCGGTAATTGGATTCATGACTCCGAGGCAATTGGGGCCAATGATGCGCATTCTGGCCCGCTTTGCATGGATTAAAATCTCTTTTTCAAGAGCAATCCCAGGGGGACCCATTTCTTTAAATCCCGCCGAAATGATGATGGCTGCAGGGATACCAGCATCTGCACAATCGCTGATGATCTGAGGAACTGTTTTGGCAGGCGTTACGATGACTGCCAACTCTATTTTTTTAGGAAGACTCTTGAGATCTGGATACGCCTTGATGCCGAGAACGGAGTCCCGCTTCGGATTTACCGGGAAAATTTCGCCCCCAAATGGTGTTGCACTTAAATTCTGCATCACCGTCCGTCCGACGCTGCCAGGATTATCCGTAGCTCCAATCACAGCCACAGTTTTCGGCTGAAAAATATGATCCAGCTGCTGGTGGCGTCTATAGAGAATATTTAATGAAGGGTCAAATGAGTCTTCGAGCAATTTTTTTCTTAAGTTAAAGGATGTTCTTATTTGCAAAATAGAACAATTGCCCACTAATTGCAATCAAAAGAGCCACCCCGATCCGCCATCTCCCAATTGGATAGTGGGTGACGGTAATCAGATCATCTCGATCCCAACTGGTAATCTGCAATAGTTTGAGCTTATGATAGGCTAAGAAAAGACAGAAGAGATTGAGAATCGGAATTCCCATCCCCAAGCCCCGAAACCAAACAGAAAAACTACGCCGGAGAGCCGTTGTGAATTCAAGCCTTCCCTTTCTTCCCTGTCTCAGTTTCGTCCTTAGGAAGAATTTTCCCGGAGTCGTTCCTAAAGTAGATAGAAGAATTGCCTCAAAAGGGATCCAGACAAAAAATTCAAAGGGAATAAAGTATTCATATTTTCCAAAGGGGAACTGCCCATGGAAAAGCTGCCTCAATCCCCATAATGCACAGAAGAAGAGAGAATAATCAAAAAACCTGGCGATGAATCGAATCCAGGGATTGACGTGGGAGATCTCCTCTCGAGGAGCACCTGTTTTTTCAATGATGATTTCAGACGGCTCGATCGCACGGTTCATGATTTCCCCTAAAAAACCCATTTTACAAAGAAAACTACTTCAGAGCCACTTGCAAAAATCGCCGCTCCAGAAAAAAGAATTATTTTATGCCGCTTGCGCAAAGAAGCCGATTCATTAGCCCTTCATCGGCAAGAACCGTGGGATCGCAATAGACCTCGATTTCGGATGCCCGCAGCCGGTCTGCCTCTCTGAGAGCTGCAAAAAGAGTCTTTGCACTCAAAAATCGGACCTTTTTTCCTGGGATCGGAGAAGGAGCGAGAATAAATCCCTCCTTGAGATCCTCTACTTTGTAGACCAGCCGAATCTGCGCTTTGGGAGCGTAATGGCGGTATTTCATCCCTGGAGATAGAATAGGTCCCTCGCCAGAGGGGAGATCTACTGCGCATCCAAGAACTTCCTGCAGCATCGCTTTGGTAATTTTTCCGGGCCGCAAAAGAGTGGGAACTGGATGAACTAGACTCAAAACAGTCGACTCGATCCCCACTTCGCACTCCCCGCCATCGATCACCAACGCCACTTTTCCCTGTAAATCCTCAAGGACATCCCTCAAACAGGTAGGGCTTGGCCTGCCCGATAAATTGGCAGAAGGTGCAACCAAAGGACTTCCTACTGCCTCAATCAGCTTGCGTGCAATGGGGTGAGATGGCATCCGGATAGCAATCGTCGGAAGTCCCGCCGAAACGAGAGCAGGAACTTCCGGCCGTCTTTTTACAACTAAGGTCAAAGGGCCTGGCCAAAATTGCTTTGCGAGGTGATAAAAAATGGGAGAGAGAGCATCGGACAAAACGGCTGCCATCTCAAGGGTCGCAATGTGGGCGATGAGAGGATTATCTAAAGGACGCCCTTTGATTGCAAAAATGCGCCGGATCCCAGCCTCATTAAAGACCTCTGCTCCAAGCCCATAGACTGTTTCTGTTGGAAAAACAATCGGCTCTCCCTTTTTTAGAAAATCTACTGCTTTTCTTAAATCCAGGCCTTTGAGAATATCTGTTTCCATAGAGAGAATTATTTTACTGCAATTGATTGGTTCTTTACAAGATTCACTATTCCAAAAAATGAGAGAACTGGCTAAAGTCTAATTTTTATGTCTACAGAGCCATCACAAATTAATTCATTTTCCCCGGGTCTCACTCGGTTTTTGAAACCGAGCCATCGAACGTCTCCTGAGCAGATCGTTGGCTTAGGAATTTTTTTAATGCTTAGCTTCGGACATGAATTGCTGAATGGGTGGCTGATTGGGTCCTCGAGTCACAGTTCTTGGTATGCTGGCCTGATCCAAGCCCCTTGGGCTCTTGCAAAAGAGACCTACGGCCCTATTTGCACGGTTTATTATGCTGTTTTAAGCCTGTCGATTTGGAACCTGTGGCGCAGATATTCTCTCCGCAATCTCAAACTCGAAGTTTCCGTTTTTTTTGCCCAGTTTTTCTTTCAAATCGTTTGGGCGTCTTCTTTTTTTGTTTTGCAAGAGACGCTCTTAGCTCTTGTCGTTCTCCTCTTATTATGCTGCAATCATCTATTGAGCGCCCTTCTCTTTTGGAAAAAGGACTCATCTTCTGGCGGACTTCTTCTTTTATCCTTTTTCTGGATTTTTTATGTGATGGGGCTGAATATGGTGATTTGCATTTCCAACCCATGAGGTCATTTTGTGTTAAAAAAATCGACAAGCTGGACAGTCTTTACCTATGGAATTCTCTTAATGTCTCTTGGATTTTATGGCTACATGGAAGCCCAGAGTAAAGTTTCCTTGTTTTCAGGGGTGGGATTCGGTTCTCTTTTAGTTCTCTCCTCGATCGCCATGTTTTACAAAGCAAAATGGGGAGGCTATGCGGCTCTCTCAATGACTCTTCTTCTTACCGTGATCTTTGCTTACCGCTATTCGGTCACAGGAAGAGGGATCCCCGCAATCATGGTCGTCCTAAGCGGCGGAATGCTTCTCTTTCTCCTTGCCCAAACCACAAAGTGGAAAAAGTAATCCCCCAACGTGCTTATGATCAGTTTTTACCACAGAGAGCTAGAGAGGACTAAATACGAGTTTCTTTGCCCCCCTCGTCCTCCGTGATCTCTGTGCTCTCTGTGGTAAAAAACTGATAATGAGCCTATTAGGAAAAATTGAATTATGAGACAGGAAACTTTGCTAAATGACTAAAGGAGTGGAGGAGCGCCTCAGGTGATACATAGTAATGATACTCTCTTTCTTCAAGATGGGTATTATCCGCATAATGGGTCCATCCTTTGTCTGTTTGTAAAAAAAGGATATCTGAGATTTTCTTTTCTTTTTCAACAAGGGTCAATACATAGGCGTGCACTGAGACAAAATTAGACTCGGCCAAGTGAAAGGCAATGGCGTTTGTGATCTTGTCGCCATCCCGCAAGAGATAGGTACCTACCGGCTTGTCTATCAAAATATTCTCAGCCTCTATCCGCTCCATCGCACCTACCCAACCCGGCAAATGTTCAATCCGGTCATGCTGCGCCGATATATGAATGGATGAAAGGTCCTCCAAGATGCTTTCTTCAGGAAGCATTTCTCCCCTTAAGTCTTTGACCTCTTTTCCTTTTTGATTGAGCACTGCAATGGTTTCTTTTGTAATTCTCCAAGCTAAAGGATCTAAATCCGCGGGTTTAATCACTTGATCGTGTGCATCGAGAACCTCAAAATGCACTTCTCGAGGAAGCTTTTGTTCCACAATCAGATGCACTTCTTTCCAATCTTCAGCGCCCGCCTTTTGTTTTCCCGCATATCCAAAATGATGTTCTAAATTGCTGATTTTTTGAGCAAAACGCATATCGCCGGTCCGTCGATTGAGTAAGACTTTATAAATACGCCCCTTTTTTTTCTGCTGCTGCCCCCGGTGCTCAGATTGCGATCTGCCATCCTCGTTGCGCATTTCCAATAAATTGTCTTTAAACCGGATGAGATTGTTTAAAACTTCCCGGCGTGAGATGAGAATACCCATAGAGACCACCCTTTATCTTGCGGTATAACTGAAGAGATCATTAATTTTCATCTCCTCCAGATTCAGGCAAATGAGGTTTCCGATCCCTTCTCCCTAAAATCACGGGACCATGATCGTCCATCATTTCGTTTTCCAGATTTTTTATAGATGGCTCAAAGGGCTTTACTTTTTGCGTTAATGCTTCATTTTTAAGCGACTGTCTTTTCTTTTCCATCTACTTTCCTCTTATTGCAAGCAATTAATTGAACTATAAAAGGAGACTCTATATACCAAAAGAGAAAACTCATCCAAAGTCAAGGAATCATCTTGAATCCTCCTCCCAGCAACCGAAGGTTTTTAGGCGTTTTTCTTCTTGCCATGCTAAACCTTTCGGTGATGGCCTCGCTGAGGAACCTTCCGATCGTTGCAGAATATGGGTTTGGATCAGCTTTTTTCTTCCTGTTGGTGGCAATTCTCTTCCTTTTCCCCGCAGGCGTCGTATCGGCAGAGCTCGCCACTGGCTGGAACCGGACGGGTGGGATTTATATTTGGGTGCGCGAGGCATTTGGGCCAGGATGGGGATTTTTTGCCGTATGGATGCAATGGTTCCATAATGTCACCTGGTTTCCCGCGATCCTCTCCTTTTCCGCCTCGACTTTTGCCTACCTCATCAATCCGGCGCTTGCCGAAAACAAACTCTATTTGATCTCATTCATTTTGGGCGGATTTTGGTGCTTTACGATCTTCAATTACTTCGGCCTAAAAAATTCGAGCTGGTTTAGCGCAATCGGCGTAATTGCAGGAACAATCATTCCAGGAATTGTCCTGATCGGACTTGCTGCTTTATGGATTGCGAGAGGAGAGCCCATTCAGATTCAGTTCTCTAAAGAGGCTTTGATCCCGTCTGTGGGGACCGTTCAAAATATCGTTTTTCTCACCGGTCTTTTTCTGGCTTTTGGGGGGCTTGAAGTTTCAGCTGTCCATGCAAGGGAAGTAAAAAATCCGCAGAGGACGTTCCCTCTTGCAATCGCCCTGGCAGGAGCCCTCTCTCTTGCTTTATATGTCATGGGCGCGCTTGCAATTGCCTTCATGATTCCCAAAGAGAAAATCAGCTTGGTTGCAGGCCTGATGGAGACTTTTGAATTATTCTTGGGCGACTTTAACTTGAAAGGATTTCTCATCCCGCTTGGACTTATGATTATTTTGGGAGCCGTAGGCGAACTCAACGCATGGATCATTGGCCCAGTTCGGGCGCTTCATGCCACCTCCAAACATGGGGACTTGCCCCTCTTTTTCCAAAAACTCAATCGACACGGGATGCCCTCCAATCTTCTCTTTTTTCAAGGCTTGATCGTAACGATTGTCTCTTTTGTTTTTCTCTTTATGCCATCTGCTAGCAGCGCCTTTTGGATCTTAAGCGCGATGTCAGCTCAGATTTATCTCCTTATGTATGTCCTGATGTTTCTTGCCGCGATCAAACTCCGCTACAGCCATGCCCATATCGTACGGCCTTACCGCATTCCCTATCATATGCCAGGTATCTGGGCAGTTGGCACAGTTGGAGCTCTTAGTTCTCTTGCTGGGATTCTCGTAGGCTTCATCCCTCCCTCCCAGCTCCACGTCGGAAATCTGTTTTTTTATGAAAGCTTTTTGATTGGAGGACTTTTGATCACAATTCTTTTTCCCATTTTACTCTACCACTTCCGCAAACCTTCCTGGCATCCTGAATTTGAAGAAAATCCACCCATTGCAGAGGATATCCACTCATGAAAGAACAAGAAAAATTATCGCCTGAAATCAAACAGACAAGAGTTGCCGATTACCCGATCCACCCTTTGATCTTGAATCGCTGGTCGCCTCGAGCCATGTCTGGCGAACCCTTAAGTGACACTGAGCTTTTCTCCCTTTTTGAGGCCGCTCGGTGGGCTCCTTCCTCTTATAATAATCAACCTTGGAGATTTCTCTTTGCAAAACACCATTCGCCCAACTGGGCTAAGTTCTATGACCTTCTGATCGATTTCAATAAGGAGTGGTGCGCAAATGCAGCCGTCCTGGGTGTGATTGTCTCTCATAAATTTTTTGAAAAAAATAATAAGCCGGCAATGACCCATAATCTTGATACAGGGGCTGCTTGGGAAAACCTTTGCTTAGAGGCAACCCACCAAGGTTTAGTTGCCCATGGAATGGAGGGTTTTGACTACGCAAAGGCTCGCCAAGCGCTCAAGATCCCTGATAGCTATGAGGTGCTGGCTATGTTTGCTCTGGGGAAAAGGGCTCCCAAAACAACTCTTTCTCCTGAATTGCAAAAACGAGAGGCCCCTTCAACTCGAAAAAAAATTGAGGAGATTGCTCTAGAGGGGGGCTTTAAATGAAAAAATCGAGCAGGCCTTGAGGCCTTGCTCGATCCAAAGTGCTGAAAATGAGCAACTAAAAGCAATTACTGTTGAGCTGCATTCATAATTGAAGAGATCGCTGGAGCTTTGCGTTTGCGGGAAGTCTTGCGAGCTTTTTTCTTAGGAGCTTTTCTAGCTTTTGCTTTAGTTTTTGTTTTTCTCACTTTTTTGCGAGCAGTTTTTTTAGAAGCTTTTCTTTTGTGTGTTGTTTTGCGGGCTTTTGTCTTGCGAGTTTTGCCAGCAGCTTTTTTTCTACGTTTAACCATGATAATTTCCTCCTTATAATGGGCAAAGAGAGCGGAGACTCTTAATTTTATAAGAGAGAGGTCTGAAGTCCCTGGGCTAACACCACACTTAGGACCCAAACACCCTTTCTTAAATCTGCGGGGAACCCCGCACTCCACATCTGCTTTACATACTTAAATATACAATTTTTTATTAATAAATACAAACATCTTATGCTATCTCCGTTTACATTTGAATTATAACATAAATTTAAAATCAATTCGAGAAACGGTTCTGAGGCCGTTTTTTTGTGTTTTTAAATTTCTAAAAAAAAATAAAAAACATCAAAAAAATAATTCAAAACCAAAAGAAAAATAAACAAATCAAAAACATCTAATAATCAACCAGTTATAGTTTCACAAATTCTGCAAGCCGCTAAATCAAAAACAGATAAGATAATAAAAATTCCGAAACAGTAATTTGAAGAAAAAATTTTATTTTAGATGGATTTTCGAGAAACAGAATTAGAAATTCATGTTTTGCGAATTTCTTACATTTATGTACTATAGATATCATGAAAATGCCCCTCTCAGAGCAGCTAAGACCCAAAAAATTTTCTGAAATCGTAGGCCAAGAACACCTCGTTGGACGCGAAGGATACATCAGTCGCATTGTCCAAAGCGAAAAGCCCCTCTCTCTTTTGCTCTTTGGCCCTCCAGGTTCTGGAAAAACAACGATTGCCCGTCTCTATGCTCAAGCGTTCAACCTCCCTTTTGTGATTCTAAGCGCTGTTTTCAATAGCACGGTGGAATTGAAAAAAATCTTAAAAGAAGGTCAAGAGACGCCTCTTTTTAACCGCCAGACGCTTCTTTTCATCGATGAGATCCATCGGTTCAATCGCGCCCAGCAAGATCTTTTCCTCCCCTTTCTTGAAGACGGAAGTCTGATTATGATCGGAGCTACGACCGAAAATCCCTCCTTTGTGATCAACAACGCCCTTCTTTCCCGCTTGAGGGTCTTAAGTCTTCACGCTCTTCCCTCAGATGCTTTAGAAAAAATGATCGAGCGCTATGAAACCTCTGTCCGCCCCCTCCATTTAAGTCCCGAGGCACGCCAATTTTTAATCTCCCTTTGCCAAGGAGATGGCAGGCATCTTTTGAATTTGATCGAAAATTTAGAACAGATCCCCCAACCTTCCTGGGATCTAGACTCCCTTTCGCAAATTCTCCAGAAAAAACCTGCGCTCTATGACCGAAACCAAGAGGGACACTACAATCTCATTTCAGCCCTTCATAAATCGATTCGAGGCTCCGATCCCGACGCTGCCCTTTACTGGTTTGCCCGCATGCTGGAGGGAGGAGAAGACCCTCTTTTCATCGGCAGGCGGCTAATCCGAATGGCCTCTGAAGATATCGGACTTTCCGATCCAGACGCCCTATCTATGGCTCTTACAGGATGGAATACCTATCATATGCTCGGCTCTCCCGAAGGGGAACTCGCTCTTGCCCAAGTAGTGATTTATCTCTCGCTTGCCCCCAAAAGCAATGCTGCCTATGTAGCCTATAACGGAGCCAGAAAAGTTGCCGCAGAGAGTGGGCATTTATCTCCCCCAAAAACTATTTTGAACGCTCCGACTTCCCTTATGAAAGAAATGGGATACGGAAAAGACTATCAATACGACCCCGATACCCCTCACGGCTTTTCAGGTCAAAATTATTTTCCGCCTGAAGTCGGAAGACAAAGGTTCTATGAGCCGGTAGAGCGAGGATTCGAGCGGGAGATGAAGAAAAGACTGGACTACTTCACCAGGCTGCGGGATCACTTGCGCCAATCTGAACCTTGAGCTATAGTATTTTGTATCTCAGAGGTCCCTTCAATGCTTGAATTAAGTCCTGCCCGCAAAAATAAGATCAATCTCAATGACTACCCTTGTGAACAGGATATCAATAACCGCATTCTAATGTCTGATTTTTCAACATTGGATGTGGAAGTGCTCGAAGAAATCCTCTTCAGCCCGCTCAAGCTCTCGCTTAAAAAGTTAGCCCGAAGCATCGACTGTGAAGAAAGCCATTTAGCGCCTACCCTGACAAAGCTTGCCCAGGCGGGGCTCCTCTCTCTGCAGGATGATGCGATCCTCGTCGACAAGGAAAAGCGAAAGTATTTTGAATTTCAGATCACCCGGTTTGATGCTTCTTTTAGACCTGATATGGAGTTTCTTCAAGGAATTTTACGGAAGGTTCCTATCCATCTTCTCCCCCTGTGGTATGCTATCCCCCGAACATCGAATAATATCTTTGAATCGATTGTCGAAAAATATCTTCTGACCCCTCAAATTTTCCACCGCTATGTCATGGAACTGAATTTTGGCGATCCGATTTTGACCGCCATCATGGAAGATATTTTCCAAGCCCCTGATTTTAAAGTGTCTTCTAGCGACCTGATTGCTAGATACAATTTAAAACGACGCGACTTTGAAGAGATGCTCTTGGTCCTCGAGTTCAATTTTGTCTGTACGATCATCTATGAAAAAGCAGATGATCATTGGGTTGAGTTTGTCGCCCCGTTCCATGAATGGCATGAATATCTCCGTTTTTTAAAAGCCACCGAGTCTGTTCCTATCGCCTCCTCCCAGCCGATTGTCCAGTACCGCGAAAGCGATTTTGCGTTCGTTGAGGATATGGGGGCGCTTTTGACTCATTTGCAAAAAAAGCCCATTCCCTTCGAAAGGTCTCCCCTCTCTCTTTCTTTGGCAAAAGAACTCGGATCCACTTGCTCATTGCCTACAGAAACCTCTGCAGAGGTTGTCTTTGCTCAAAAATATTTAACCCACCTCATTGAAAAGCTCTGCTTGATTAAGTTGGCAGACCAAATCGACGGTTGCCTGGTGGCCCTCGAGGATGCCGGAGAGTGGCTTGATCTCCCCCCAGATAAACAGGCCCTTCAACTTTACCGTCACCCTCTCAACCGGATCCTAAACGCAACGCTTCCGGGCCACATCGCCAATGAAAAAGTTTTGCGAGAAGCAGAAAAATCGGTCAAACGAGTTCTTCATAAAGGCTGGATCTTCTTTGATGAGTTCCTCAAAGGGATCTTGGTACCCTTGAACGACGAATCAGTTGTCATGCTCAAGCGCACCGGCAAGCAGTGGAAATACGCTCTGCCTGCCTATGGAGACGATGAAAAAACTCTTCTCAAAGCAACCGTTTTTGAATGGCTCTTTGAAACGGGCCTTGTCAAGGCAGGAACCTGCCTGGGACGAGACTGCTTCGCAGTCACCTCTTTTGGGCGATTCTTCTTTGACGATTAGGGATATATAAGAATGTTCGACCAGACCTTTGCGCTCAGTGACATTCCCCAAATATTCACCCTTACCTTTCTCGAACTGCTCCTTTCTGCAGATAATGCGATCGTCTTAGGGATCATCACCCACTCGCTTGCGCCCCATTTGCGGCGCAAAGCACTTTATATTGGCCTTGCCTCTTCATTCCTGCTTCGAGCCATCGGATTGATCAGTATTTCTCTTTTGCTCCAACATCGGTGGGTGGAACTTTTAGGAGCTGCCTATCTTTTCTATTTGTCTCTTCGACACTTCATTAAAAAGAAAAAATCCAAAGAAGAATTGCTCATGCCCTCTCCGAGCCGGAGCTTTTGGAAAACGGTCGTTCTTATCGAATTGATCGACATCGCCTTTGCAATCGACTCCATTGTGGCAGGCGTTGCCTTTATCTCTCCTGCCCCGTTTCACACCACTTTCCATCCCAAACTATGGATTGTGTACTTTGGCGGCATGATCGGCCTCGTTGGAATTCGCTTTGCTGCAGAAATGTTTAGCTATCTCATAGACCGCTTTAAAAGACTTGAAACCAGTGCGTATGTGATGATCGGCTGGATTGGGCTAAAACTTGGAATGGATGCCTTTCAATGGCACCCCCCTTTCCTAGAGCCTATTTTTTGGTCTGGGATCGTCCTTCTTTTCCTCTTTGGATTTACCCGTAAAAAACAGTTTTCCCTTTAGGTCTAATCCTTTAATATACAAGTCGTATGAATAAATCGCCGAATCCTGAACTTGTTTCCAATCGTAGAGCAGGCTATGACTATGAGATCCTAGAGACCTTTGAGGCGGGGATTGTTCTTGTGGGCACAGAAATCAAGTCACTCCGCAACCACGGCGGCTCGCTCCAAGACTCCTACGTCGATGTGAGAGGGCGAGATCTGCTTCTGATCAATTCCAGCATTGCCCCTTATTCCTTCGGCAATATCCATAACCATGAAGATCGGCGCCCCCGCAAGCTTTTGATGCATAAACGGGAAATTGAGAGACTGCGCAAACTCGTTCAGGAAAAAGGACTCACAGTCATCCCCCTTTCCATTTTTCTGAATAAAAAAGGGATTGCTAAAGTCCGTATTGCAGTAGCGAAGGGAAAGAAGTCCTATGATAAACGGGCAAGCCTGAAAGAAAAAGAAGATCAGCGCTCAATGCAGCGCGCGATGAATGATTCGAGAGATTAGCCTTCCATTTCGGAGGCATTGATATTCAGCGAAGTTTTTTCTTTAGATTTTAGGATCAAGGGAAAAGCTGCTGCGCAGGGATTAAGTTTGGTCTACGCCTACACGATATCTGTATCGGTTCTGAAATAGAATTTGAGTCATCGAAATCGTCCAAATCCGGGTTCACTGGAAATTTTATAAATTGAATTTGCTCGTTAACATCTTTAATTGTTTCAATAAACTTATCTTCCATTTCTTTGCTATCAAAAGATACGAAACTTTTTCGAAGATTAGATAAACTTTCAACTATCTGACCGTACTCAAATTCAATTTCTTTACTTTCTTCAAAATAATCCATATCAGGGTTTCTCAACTCCTGCAAAGTATTTTTTACATGCTCACTTAATTTTAAAACAATATTACTAATTTTATTCTCGTACTTATGCAGAGAACAATCTTCTGGAATAAAATAAAAACGAACAGATTCAATACAGTACATAACCACACGAAAAATTCTATCGAAAATAGAATTTTTTCCAATTTCTATATTAAATCGATCATCGTCATAATAGTAATAAATAACTTTATTGCTATCTCCATTAACCTCTTCGATTTTTTTTCTAATCGAAAACAAACTATTTAATTCAGAAATTGAATACATATTAAATCCATTATTATATTTTCATATAATTATAACATAAAAACAATATAAAAACCACGTAAAATATATATTATTATCATTGAGTTGAAATGACCTATTTCACAAGTCATTAAGAACCAATAGGACTACAGAATGTAAGAGGACAAATTCCTCTTTCAATCTATTTTCATCCCTTTGATTATTAGATAGTTCCAGATAAACTAAAAATACTTATTTTAGATAGACCGCAATCGGTAGTCTTAAACATGTAATGCGCAGATCTAAGATAGTGATAAACCTGTAAGGCCGAGAGTGAAGATAGTTTTAAACAGGATCCGCTTC
>JAZKAZ010000112.1:0-1897 GCA_040388845.1 Chlamydiota bacterium
AGGACTTCTTTTTATCGGACTTTTTGCCTTTGGGATGGGAGTTCCTCTGATTTTTACTCCTTCCTACTCATCGGCCATGGGTACAGTTCCTCCTCAAAAAGCAGGAATCGCTTTTGGGATTCTCTCTACAATCCGCTCTCTATCGGCAACTTTGGGAGTAGCTGTTATCGGTTCGTTTGCCACAAACATTCAGTTCCGTTCTTTTAAAAAGCTGATTTATGCCAATCAGGAAACCGAAATGCTCGATCCTTCTTTTTTAGAATCTCTCTCATCTGCAACCGAGAATTCGAAAGAGTATTTAAATACGCTATCTGAAGAACAGTCTCAAATTGTGCATCGATTTTTTAAAGAATCGGAAATCACCGGGTTTTTCTGGTCCCATTTAGGATTGGCATTTGTTCTCATCGTCGCCTTTGGCTTTGTTTTTGTTCTTTATCACAGGAAGTCCGCTCACCATTTGCCAGAGATGCCTGCTGAAGGCTGGGATTGACCGATCGACGATCTTGGCTGCGATCCTCTCTTCGACTGCGGTCGCAATCCCAAAAGAGGATCCCTTGGCCACTTGGTCGCAGGCAGCTGCGACCACCGCCGGATGGGCATGGCCCAGAATCAAAGCGCCTCAGCTGCAGCAATAGTGGATATAGAAATTCCCATCTCCATCCCGAATCGTATCTGCCTCTCCCGACTCCACAATCAAGGGAGTCATCCCAAGCCCCTGAAAAGCGCGGACAGGAAAATTCACTCCCCCGGGAATTGAGCGGCAAGATTTTTCGTAAATCACATCCGAGTGTGTTCGCATAGGGGGAGCATTGTAAAAGACAAAAGAATAAGTTGACAACCAGATTTTCTATTCGTAGTAAAATCGCTTCCGAGGGTGGGCGATGAACTCATTGAATAGAGCGAACGCCGCTGCCGCGGCAGCGCCGACCAAGCAGACCGTTTTTAACTCTTGAACCAACGGATACGGCTCTGACCCAAACGCAAGAGGTAGAACCGCGAGCGCGGAATAGATTCCTTTCTGGATGGCTTTTCTATCGCATTCTGCAAGCGAACTGATGGCTTGAATAGCTGTCGATTCCACTATTAAGCCTCCAATGGCTCCTTGTAATCCAATGGAAATCTTTGTTTCTAATGCGTCTTCGAAGAATGGACCTGTACCTGGGGTCACCGCCGCAGCGGCTCCCACGAGGATTCCTGGGATCGCCAATTTTGCATCTCTGAGAATCCCCCCGGCAATGACCGAATTGAAAACTCCCAGAACCGGCCTCGCCCATGTCTTGGCGATAGCCCCGATAACATCTACTTGAATCCGTCCCACTAGCTGGCCCCATATCATTCCCGATACGACAACACCCGATGCGGCCATTCCCCCAATCAGCCCATTTGAAAAAAAGACATCGCGCATCCGCGCAAGTTTTTTTCTTAAAGAAACCTGCGGATAATAATGGACGGCCTTTTTACAAAAGGGGCATTTTCCTTTGTCGCTACCCGTTTTGGTTAGCCACGGCACGAGGCAGTCCCTGTGAAAGATATGCACGACCTTACTTCGGATAAGATCATGCGCGAGCAACGGACTCTTCTCTTTGTTTTTTAATTGCTCAAGACAAATCCCGCAATTCTCTTCGCAGGCACCTGAATCAAAATTATTGTATTCATAAGCGTTATAAACTATCGATGACATTTTAAAAGCCTTATTTTTAATAACGTTCATTATATAATAAACAAAATTAAAAATAAATAATTATAATTTTTTATTTACAATAACACCAACGAATGAATCGATTTTAGCTTAAGTAAATTAAAAATTTAACTATAGTTATTTTGCAATCTACTGAATTTAAGCTATTTTTGAAGCGAGCAACAAAAAAAACAGGATAGGAAAGATTTAACGATATGC
>JAZKAZ010000113.1:0-9778 GCA_040388845.1 Chlamydiota bacterium
CTCCAATCTGAGCACTACATGTTTAGGGCTACCAAAGTTTTAGTACCTACTATGCGTTAAATTTTTTATTTTATCGAAGAAATTTTGGCAGTGATAAACCTGTAAGGCTGAGAGTAAAGATAGTTTTAAACAGGATCCGCTTTGCGGGCAGGATCCTGTTGTTTTTCTAGATCTGAGCGCTGCATGTTTAGGACTACCTAAAATTGAGGAAGGCAGAACTCAAGTCGAGCTCTTTTCAAATGAGAACTTAGAATAAGTCCAAGCGATAATGCGGCTTTTCTTTTGCCCTTGGCCCAGATCAATTGTTCGAACATCGGATGCTTTTGCCTGATCTAAAGCTCTGAAAATAGCTGGAAGGCTGGCAGCTTTTGAAACAAGTGTTGTGAACCACTTGCACTGAACATAAATGCTCTCTGCAATCATCTGTTTTATAAACACAACTTCCCCGCCAGGACACCACAACTCACTCTTTTGCCCACCGAAATTCAATGAGTCTGTTTTTACTTTTAAATTTTTCCACTTCCGTTTAGTTCCTGCTGCAGCATCGCTTGGCGAGGCATGAAAAGGGGGATTGCACATAGAAAGATCAAAGGGGGCATGATCCTCTTTCAAAATGCCTTCAAAAATATTTGAAGGAGTTTTTTGAAGGCGGATTTCAATAGATTCTGTAAGGCCATTTTGACGAATGATTCCATTTGCAATTGAAATTGCAAGGGGATCGATCTCTGTTCCGATAAAACTCCATCCATATTCTCGCTGTCCGATCAGTGGATAGATGCAATTTGCACCCACCCCGATATCTAAAATAGAGATTTTTTTACCTTGAGGGATGACTCCTCCATTGGAAATGCTGAGTAAATCGGCAATAGAGTGAATATAATCTGCTCTACTTGGGATGGGAGGGCATAAAAAGTGTTCTGGGATATCCCATGTGATGTTGTAAAAAAACTTTAGAATGGCTTTGTTGAGAGTTTTAACGGCGATCGGATTGGTGAAATCAATCGATTCCGTGCCGTAATTATTTGGCCCTACAAACTCAGATAAATCTGGGCAATGTTCTATGAGCCGCTTAAAGTCATAGGGGCCTCTATGGCGATTTCTGGGATGCAATTCTGTTTTTAGCTGGCTCATTCAGTTGCTTTTTTTGCGTAGTCTCGAATTTCATCAGCGATTTTTTGCATTTCAAGTACGATTTCATTTGTTGGCGTCAATCGTTTGCACAGCTTGCGCAATCGAGTGCTCATTCGATTCAAGCTTTGCTTGGCCGAAAAGTATGCTTGCTTGGATGCCGTTAATTCAGCATTCATGTTTGTGAGAGATTCAATTTTTTTCTGTAATTCAGTGATTTCTAGTTCCATTCTTTGTCCTTTAAGGGTGTCTACAAGTTTAATCATTTAAAATGAAAATGTCACGGTGTCAGTGTAAAAGTTCATTTTTTGTAATTACTTGTTATTTAGGTGCTTATATTTAATCTTTTGAAGACGTTGTGGCTTTTGCGAGGAAACCGCTTCTGAAAACTGCTATCTATTGACAATCGGTCCAAAATTTGTTAGTTACCGATTAATCAATCGAGGGTGTCTTTGATACCGAGATTTCTGGCTCTATTTTTAACTCTTGCTCTCCCAATCAGTCACATAAAAGCCTCTGAATCGGAGAATGTGCCTTCTCGCGAAAAAATTCGTATGATGGTCCGCAAAATCTCAATGGAGACGCTCTATCTAGGTGCAGGGCTTACCCTGGGATCTGCTGCTCACTTGGCTCAACTAGGGTGGGCGATTTGTTCACTTACCCCTTGGGCATCCACGACTGGAAATGAATGCCTTGCCTTAAGTCACTTGTGCGGATTTGCGGCACGGTATGCGTTTGCAGAAGTGTTCAAAGGAATTTCTTCTCCTGCAGAGTCGTTTCTTTCTAAAGGGGTTCCTCATTCTCAGCGCTCATGGTATTTTAACCAGATGCTCTTGACCCAAATTCCGGCGTTTACTCAGAAAGAAAAGGAGCTTCTCCTTTTTCTACAGAAACGGTGGCTTTCTAGATCGAGCGGGATCTTCTCTTTACTTGCCGATTTAATTTGTCCCTGCTTTGGGATTTCTGTTCAAGTCCATCCGGCGACAAGCGGCGGCTATATGAGAGATCCCTGTCAGAAATTTTCTCAGACTTATACAAATACGGTGGAATCTTGGAAACAGGCTCTTCCTCACCCGCTGCATTTTCCTTTGGTCTTGACTCGGCCATTTGATCTTCAAGAGTATCTCCCTCATTATGTAAAAGCATCTCCAGATGAAAGAGTAGAAATAATTGTGGAGAAATTGGCTTTAAAGATGCAAACACCGGATTCAAAAGGGGTTGTCGATTTAACGAATATTTTCCAAAGGATAGAAGACCGGGAAGAATGGATCCAAGCTTGGGATGCTTACCGAGCTCTGTTTGTTCAAGCCTGCAAAAACCAGGGGTTAAATCCAAGTCAGATCCTCTGCATCCAAAGAGTGCAGCAAGGAGAGATTGGGGGTGCTCGATTGCTTGCCTGGAAGGATTCCTCTCCAAAAGAAATCGATCTACATCACCGTTTTCTTCTCAATTGGATCTCTCGTTTTGGATTGACTGCCAATCTAATCGAGTTAGATCGATGGTTTTCCCCATTAGATGCCCAAGTTTTGGAGCGGAATTTTCATACGCCGTTTCAAAAGTTTTTGCGCATGTCAAAAGAAGACTTCGTTTTATATCTGAACTCATTTGAGCAAAATTGGAAATCAGAGCATGTCCAAAAAACTTTTATGCTCAAAGGAGCGCTGCAGGCGCTCAAAGGATTATTCTCGGAGCTATCCCAGGAGAAATGGGAGGAAATCATCTATTGCCCAACGCGCTCATCGGTAGCCAGGCTCTCTATTTTAAAAATAAAAGAACAATTGAAATTGTTGAGGGATGAAAAGGAAGGGACTCTCTTTTTTGACTCGATGTCCCATATTGAGCAGATCTATGCCAATCTCGCAGCTCTTCTCGAAATTTTTAGCCCATTTAGTTTCGATGATTTTTCGCAAAGTTATCGAGAGCGTCTGACATCTATTCCAGCGCCTCTCAAACCATTGGCATTTTATGGAGTCCACGCATCCGGGATGACGAGTTTGGCTGGCATTCTTAAGGCAGTCGAAAGATCTCTCGGAAGAGCTCCTCGCATTCTCTACGGAGAAAACACCTATTTTGAATGCATCATCGCAGCAGAGCTCGCAGGCAAAACTTCTTCGATTGAGGCTGCCGCGGATGAGGATTGGAAAGAGGTGGACCTGATTTTGGGTCAATTCAATCCGGTATTGAAGAGAATCGACTTCCATACGACCGAGTACAAAGTGGAAAAAATTGCAGAGGCTTTGCGTAAAGCTTTAAGCGCAAGACGTGGAAAATTCTTAACGCTTGCCATCGACGGGACTCTTGATTTCATCAATTCGCCAAGAATGACAACCTTGATTCAGGAATTTCAAAAAGAGATTGAGGCGGGATCTCTCAATATCATCTGTTATCGAAGCGGTCTTAAATTCGATGTCTTCGGAATGGATAACTATTGCGGCGCCCCCTTCTACATGATTCATAATCAAGAGGAAAAATGGGCTGCATTTGATCTTCTTTTGACGGATCCAGTATTGCAGACTGATTGTTTAAGTCTTAATTGGTTTTGCCTTGCCTATAAATATGCAGCACCCCAATTAGAACTTTATCGCAAGCAGATTTTTGAGAATACACGGGCTCTTTTAAACAAAATGCCCTCACAGCTTTTTCACGATAAAAGTACAGGTTATCGGGTAGTCCCTGTAGAGTCAGGGGCTGATCCTGCTTTTATCGATATCAAGATCTCAGGTCCTCTTCATGAATTCCGGGGGGCTGGACTCGTGGGGGGGGGACTTTTCGCTAGATGCCTGGAAGGAGGCCATCCCATTTTTGTCCGTGCAAGCCTTGGGTTTTCTCATCCTAATTTTTCCATTCTCTTTGCTGAAGAGACTACTACGATTCGATTGACATTGGGACTAGATCCGGCTCAAGTGGAATTACTTGCCGACTTCTTTGAAAGGATCGACGCGCTCAATGGTTCCTTTAGGCAGATTTTGCAGGCAAAGACTAAAAAAGATCCTTGAAAAGGACTTCAAAAAGCCAGTGATACCAATTTTCCTGTCCAGGAGAAGAAATGACAGTTAAACTGCCGTTGAAGGAAGTGGATTCTTCTTCAGCTAGGTTTTGCAGAGCAAGCAAACGGTGCTGATCTTCCAAATGAGTCTCTGTATCTTTGAAGACTTTTCCCCCTTGAGTGACG
This sequence comes from Chlamydiota bacterium, assembly GCA_040388845.1. Classification (GTDB taxonomy): domain Bacteria; phylum Chlamydiota; class Chlamydiia; order Chlamydiales; family SM23-39; genus JAZKAZ01. The sequence continues at coordinate 4,301 of JAZKAZ010000113.1, forward strand.
ATTCCCCCTTCATTTACGACCACTCCATTTTCTAAAATCAGGACAAATTGTTTTGAATCTGCTTCTGTAAGAACGGAAATAATGGGAAGATGTTCATCGGCACACTCTTTTAGAGTTGTGAATCGAGTGGGATGTTCAATTGCGAGGAGAGCATTTGCAAATAGAAGGGAGATCAAAACGAAACGCATAAATTTACACAAGAACATCGACGAGTTGATGATGGGGATTATGCTTCATACAATACTGCTTATCCCATTGGTCGTTAAATAATGCCATAGGGCGGTTTTGTCTGTCTGCAACAATCACCGAACTAGAAGATGGGGCAAAGGTTTTTATGTCTCCTAAAATCCAGGCGCTGGACTGGTAGGGGAGAAGGGTCAGAACCGTTTCGACACCATATTCATCTTTGAGTCGGTATTGCATCACTTCGAATTGAAGTTTTCCTACAGCTGCGAAGATCAAATCGCCTTCCCGCTCGTGAGTTTTGAGCATTTGAATTGCCCCTTCTTGAACGAGCTGGAGAATCCCTTTGTCAAATGATTTTCTTTTCCCAACATCTTTGGGATGGAGCCTTGCAAAAATCTCCGGTTGGAATTGGGGAAGCGGTTTGAAATTAAATCCGCCTGATAATGAAAGTGTATCGCCGATTGCAAAAAGGCCGGGATTGATTACGCCAATGACATCTCCTGGATAGGCAGAATCGACAGTTGTTCTTTCGCCTGCCATCATTCCATGAGGGCGGGAAAGGCGGATTTCTCTTCCCAAACGATGGTGTTTGACGATGAGATCGCGCTCAAAGTGGCCCGAACAGATTCGGATAAAAGCCATGCTGTCGCGGTGGCGCCGGTCCATATTTGCTTGCAACTTAAAAACGTAGCCGCTGAAAGGAGTCGTTACGGGATCAATTTCAATTTCCGTTCCATCGGGACGGAGCGCCTGCCTGCTATGCGGACAAGGAGCTAAGTGGATGAAGGCATCAAAAAATGGCTCAACACCAAAGTTGGTCAAGGCGGAAGCAAAGAAGACGGGCGTGACTTTCCCTGCCAAAAAATCATCTTGCGAGAACGCATTGCCGGCTAAGTCTAATAAATCGAGCTCCTCAAGAAGGAGTTCATAGTCATTGCCGATTTTATTTTTAGCCTCTGGACTCTTTAGGGGCAGGCGAAGCAAATCTGCTTTTTGAGCGCCGCCATGGGATGTCTTCGTAAAGAAGACGCATTCCTGCTGAATTCGATCAAAAACTCCTTGGAATTGCTTACCCGTTCCGATCGGCCAGTTCATCGCATAGGATTGAATTTGAAGAACGTTTTCCACCTCATTCATGAGCTCAAGAGGATCTCGTCCAGGCATATCCATTTTATTGATGAATGTTAAGACGGGAATTTTTCTAAAACGGCAGACTTCGAAGAGTTTGCGCGTCTGTTTTTCAACGCCCTTCGATGCATCGATCACCATGATCGCACAGTCGGCGGCAGTCAGAGTCCGATAGGTGTCTTCTGAAAAATCTTCATGGCCAGGCGTATCTAAGACGTTGATGATCGTATCTTTATAGGTAAATTGCATGACAGAGGAGGTAATCGAGATGCCCCTTTCTTGCTCCATCGCCATCCAGTCGGATGCGGCGGCTTTGCGCCCTTTCCGCCCTTTTACCATCCCTGCCGTAAGGATCGCGCCTGAATAGAGGAGAAGCTTTTCCGTCAGCGTCGTTTTGCCCGCATCGGGGTGGCTAATGATCGCAAAGGTGCGCCGTTTTGCAATCGCTTCTCGAAGAGTGGTTTGATCATCCATAATGGGTATAAGGATAATCAGAATGGAAATCTAAGGGAAGCCGTTTTTTTGGGCGAATGCAAGAACTGTCTGTACAGGAGCTGTTCCAGAGAACTTGCGGATCGCATACTTGCAGATTTCTTTGACTAGATCATAGAGAAAGGCAGCGATCGTAGCGGATAGGATCCGGACCCCTAACGCGGCATACCATTGGAAATGGGGCATGAGAGCTCCGAGTCCTGCGTAGCCCACAGAGTGGACTAAAATGGGAATGGCGATTTTATCAATTGCCGCCATGAGGCCAATTTGATAGGCAAAGCCTAAACAATAGTATCCAGCGAAAGCTGCCGCAATTGTCCTTGGCCCCCAGGTGCAGACAAATTGTTTGACATTTTCAGCGGAAAAATGATTTTGCAGTTTTTGAATGGGAGTCATAGGTTGCACCTTTTATAAAAAACAGAGGAGGGTATCAAATTAAATAATTTATTTGCATTTGTTTTTTTTGCTACAGAAGATTTGAATATTGATCTGATTTATTGAGAAGGTCTTGTTCTGTCACCGAATATTCGCGAGGGACTTCTGAATTTTGGACTGTCCCCACGACGCGATAGTACTCGTATTTTTTTTTGCCGCAGCAATTGCAGCTAATAAATAGACAGATATCTCGAATGGCTCTCGGGATAATGCAACAGATTTTTTCAAGACACGACGTATTAAATTGTTCCACAGTCTTCATGACTTTTTCCCCATCAGAACCTGTATGGATTAAAACTGCGTTCCCATCGGATATTTGTTTATTTATTTGGGTAAAAAAAGCAGTTCTTGCTTCAATTTCTTTAGTACCCATTGGGGGTGTGATGGAAGAACTTACACTGCGAGTCCGCGAGCTTGGGCTTCGCGCGGAGCTGGTTCTCTCAGGAGTTATATTGTTATCTGTGGATATGGCCATACACTTCAAATGTTATACTTTGTAGGATTGATTTGTTGGGTTCATTTGTATAAAATATTCCTTGATTGAGGTCGCAGAGTTTATTCAGCTCGGCAAATGATTCCAATAAAAAATTTTAGAAAAGGAGATCGATGACATCTCAAAATAAACAGCTCTCTCTTGCAATGGCCAAAAAAATAGGGGAAGCAATCGAGAAGAAGGCAGTCTCCTTGAATTTGAGATTGGTCATTTCTATTCTCGACGAGAGCGGAAATTTGAAATACTTCATCCGAATGGATGGAACAAGTTTCGGGAGTATTCGGATCTCGCAATTAAAAGCCAATACCTCTGCGAGCATGCCCATTTCCTCAAAAGCTTTGGGTGAGAAAAATGAGAAAATGGCCAATAGCCCCTATGGAAGTATTCCAGGAATTGTCCTTTTGGGCGGAGGGCTTCCAATTCTTACCAAGAGCGGGCATCACTTGGGTGGAGTCGGCGTGAGCGGAGCCACGCCTGAGCTGGATGAACTGTGCGCAGCCTGTGGACTTGATGCAATTGAAGAAGATTTAAAATGAATCCTGTTACATCGATAAAGTCCTTGTTCTTCTACTCAGCGCACCCTCTTTTGCAAATAAAAGAGCTTCCTTCCTCTCAATCTAAAGTCGTATCCCAGGCGCTATTCGGAGAGCCCATTCGAATCGAGGAGGAAACCAAAAATTGGGTTCAGATCATCACTCCCGATGGATACAAAGGATGGGTAGACTCAAAATTTCTCATTAAAAGAGAGAAAATTTACTGTCCCTTGGAAGACGAATCTCTCAAAACTTCTAGGATCGCCGCACATATTTATCTCGCACCCGATATTGAATATGGCCCTTCAATGACTTTGCCCTACGGATCTCGATTACAAAAAATTGAGGATTGCGATTCTCGGTGGGTAAAAATAGAGCTCCCGAATGGCCAAGAAAGCTACATTCAGCGAGGGGATATAACACCGGAAGAGTCGATCCAAGATCCGCTTCAGCTGCTCGAATTCAGTAAGAAATTTCTCGGAGTTCCCTATACTTGGGGAGGGCGATCTAGTTTCGGATTCGATTGCTCAGGCTTTATCCAAATGCTATATGCCCAAATCGGAATGAAATTGCCGAGAGATTCCCATCAACAAATCAAAGATCAACAGCTGACGCCCATTCCGTGGGATGAGCTCAAACCGACAGATCTGGTTTTTTGGGGAAAATCGCCAGAGAAAATTATGCATCTAGGAATGTGTCTCGGCGGCGGCTCTTTTATCCATGCATCGTCCCGGGAAAACCAACCCTATGTAAGGATCAGCAAGTTTTCCGATTCCGAGTGGAGTGGAAAGTCCGATGCGTATTATTCCTTTCGAGCGGCATACAAGCGATCTTACTGAGCAATGGCCCAGAAGAAAAGAAAGGCGGCGGCAATTTTTGCGCCGATCAACACCACAATGCGATGAAAGTGGCGGTCGACGAATTTTTTTACAGATTCTCCCCAAAGGGCCATGGCGCCGCCGACTAAAGAAAATCGAACCAGTCTGGCAAGTCCTAAGCAAACGGCAAAGGGCATAATTCCTAGATGAAAAATCCCTCCAACTAGGCTTAAGGCTTTTAATGGGAAGGGGAGGAGCGCTCCAAAAAAGACAGCCCAATTTTCATAAAGTTGAAAGTGAAGGGAGAGTTTGTCAAAAAAAGAAGTTGAAATCAGATGAGGAACAACATAAGGGCCAATTAAGTCCCAAAGAAAATGGCCGAGAAGATAACCCATCAGCCCGCTCACCGTGGAGGCGATCGCAGCAATACTCACATAGAGAAAAATATTTTTTCGATTTTGCAAACAGAAAAAAACTAAAATTGCATCGAGGGGAATAAAGAGAATCAGCTCTAAACTAAAAAGAAGGGCGATCCAAAGGGGAGCTTTTGGAGAACCTGCCTTTTCTAAGGCCCAGTTGTAGAGTCTCGTGGTACTTTGCTTCATGGGGAATTAAAGTCTTTTTTCTTTTGTTTTGCCTCACAATGATAATCGTTTCAATCATAAAAAGATACATTTCACAAACCACTCTTACTTAATGAAATAAAACAAAAACAATCTTCTGAAATTCAAAAATTCAGGCTTGAGTTCCTTTCTGCTAAAAAATATTTTTAATTTGAGGCATCTTCCAAAGCGCTCGCGAATAATTTCGCACTCCCGTTAGAATGAAATCCAAAAATTGAGTTTCTATGAGCGCAAAAAAAATCATTCTCACGGGAGACCGCCCGACCGGCAAACTCCATTTAGGCCATTATGTCGGATCGCTTGCAGCCCGCGTCCGTTTGCAAGATCTCCATCGCCAATTTGTCATGATCGCAGACGCCCAGGCGCTGACCGATCACGCAGATGCCCCTCAAAAAATCCGGGAGAATATTTTGGAGGTTGCTCTCGACTATTTAGCAGTCGGCATCGATCCTCATAAAACAACGATCTTCATCCAATCGCTTCTTCCCGCTTTGCCTGAATTGACGATGTATTATCTAAATCTGGTGACTTGGAACCGGCTCAAGCACAACCCTACGGTCAAAGTTGAGATCCAGCAAAAGGGGTATGGAGAAGAAGTGCCCGCGGGCTTTATGGTCTACCCGATCTCTCAGGCAGCAGACATCACTGCGTTTAAAGCAGAGTTAGTTCCGGTAGGAGATGACCAAATTCCGATGATTGAACAGACGGTGGAAGTCGTTCGCAAATTCAATCGGTTATATAAAACAGATCTCCTGGTTGAACCAGAAGCT
>JAZKAZ010000114.1:0-4178 GCA_040388845.1 Chlamydiota bacterium
GACGAAACCCGATGCCGAGAGCATTTCAGGGATTGCACCTACGATTGCAATCGAGCAAAAGTTATCTGTCCGCACTCCCAGATCCACCGTTGGAACGCTGACTGGCATTTACGATTATTTGCGCGTTCTTTTTGCAAGGGTTGCGATCCCCCATTGTCCTGTCAGCCATGAACCGGTTGCCGCGCAGAGCCGTGAAAAAATCACAGCTCAGATCCAACATCTTCCACCGAATACAAAAATTGTTGTACTTACCCCCTATGCAAAAGGGAAAAAAGGGGAGTTCAAGGAAGATTTTGCCGAGCTTTTAAGCAAGGGATTTGTCCGTTTGCGTGTAGATGGAGCTTGGGTGGAGATCGGAGAGATCCATGCACTCGACCCCAAAGAGGCCCATGATATCGACATAGTCGTGGACCGACTTGTTGTAAACGAAGAGTCTCGCTCCAGGATTGCCGAGTCGGTCAATACAGCGCTCGAATTTGGTAAGGGATTTTTTAGTATTTTTAAGAGTGACTCTCAAGAAGAAATCCTTTTTTCCCAATATGCCTATTCTCCTCAATCAGGTCTTTCTTATGGACCTTTGGAGCCCTATGATTTTTCTTTCAACCATCCAGCTGGGATGTGCCCTACATGCCATGGTCTTGGAGTCTCCTCTGAATTTGATCTAGCGCGGATCATCAATCCCGATTTAAGCATCGCGGAGGACTGCTGCTCCATTGCGAGCTCTTATCATACGGTGCGCTATGGCAATATCTATGACAATCTCGCACGTCTTTATAAGTTCGATGTAAAAACTCCGTGGAAAAATTTGCCTGAAAAGGCAAAAAATGCCTTTTTATATGGGATTGAGGCGAAGTGGACCCGGATGAATTTTGTCCATCCGACGAAACATACCCACTGGCATGAATACATTCGGTGGCAAGGCGTTTTGCATGAGGCCAAAGAGAGGCTGATTGCTGCCAAAAGCGATGTTTACAGAAAAAAGATGGCCGAATGGATGACGGAAATGATCTGCCCTTCCTGCCATGGCGCCCGGATTAAGCCCTATCCTGCCGAGGCAAATTTGGGTGGAAAAAAGATCGCCGAAATCACAGCCCTTTCTCTGGCAGCTGCGCTCGATTTTTTTAAAAATCTCTCTTTGCCCCCGATTGAAACGTTGATCGGATCGGAGCTGCTCAAAGAGATTGTGCAGAGGCTTCATTTCCTCGTAGATGTTGGACTCTCTTATCTTTCCCTGGATCGGATTTCCCCCTCGCTCAGCGGCGGCGAGTCGCAAAGAGTGCGCCTGGCCTCGCAGATTGGAGCCGGACTTGTCGGCGCAATCTATGTGCTCGATGAGCCCTCGATCGGCCTGCATCCGAGCGACCACCATAAACTGATTGCGACTTTGAAGCAGCTGAGAGACATCGGCAATACAGTTCTTGTCGTAGAGCACGACACCGATACGATTTTAGCTGCCGACCGGATCGTCGATGTGGGGCCGGGAGCAGGGCAGCACGGAGGCGAAATTTTGTGCCATGGAACGATTGAAGACTTAATTGGGAATCCAAGATCGCTCACCGGTGGGTATCTCAGTGGAAGATTAAAGATTGAGATCCCCTCTGAAAGACGGATCGCTAAAGAGGGCTTTCTTACGATCGAGGGAGCCACTCACCATAATTTGAAAGAGGTAAATGTCTCATTTCCTTTGGGCCTTTTTATTTGCGTCACCGGAGTGTCGGGTTCTGGAAAATCATCGCTTGTCTCAGACATTCTTTATCCCGCTCTTTCCAATCATCTGCACCATGCAAAATTGCAGGTGGGCGCCCATAAAGCCATTTTAGGGGTAGATCTTGTCGATAAAATCATTGCTGTCGATCAATCGCCCATTGGCCGGACGCCGAGATCAAACCCCGCTACTTACATTAAGCTCTTTGATGAGATCCGGGATCTCTTCGCAGAACTTCCTGAAAGCAAGTTGCGGGGGTTTACTTCTGGCCATTTTAGTTTCAACGTGAAAGAGGGCTCGTGCGCCTATTGCGGAGGACTCGGCCAAGTGCGGATCGACATGGATTTTATGGAAGATGCCTGGGTGGAATGTCCTCAGTGCAAAGGAAAACGATTTGAGCCCGAAATTTTGGCAGTCCAGTTTAAAGGCCAATCGATCCACGATATCCTCGAAATGGATGTAGAGCATGCCCTTGAGCTTTTCGCAGCGCTTCCCTCCATTCGGAAAAAACTCGAAGTTTTAGCCCAGGTGGGTTTGAATTACCTCGCTTTAGGGCAGTCGTCTACGACCTTGTCTGGCGGAGAGGCACAGAGAATCAAACTCGCAAAAGAGCTGGTACGCCCCGGAACCGGCCGGACAATCTATATTTTGGATGAGCCTACGACGGGACTTCACTTTCACGACATCCGGAGATTGATCGATGTCCTGCAGAAATTGGTTGAAAAAGGCAATACAGTGCTCGTGATTGAGCACAACATGGATCTCATCAAAACAGCCGATTGGATCATCGATGTGGGTCCAGGAGCGGGGATCTACGGGGGCCAAGTGATCGGTCAAGGAACGCCCGAACAAATGGCCAAACTCAAAACTCCCACAGGAATCAGCTTAAAAGGAGCTCTGGCTCCGATAAAACTAAAAAAACCAAAGAAAAAAGAGGAAAACCCTTTTTCTCAAGCCAATTTCATTGAGGTCAAAGGGGCCTCTCAAAATAATTTACGAAATTTGAACCTCTCGATTCCCCGCGGGCAAATCACTGTATTTACAGGACCCTCTGGTTCTGGAAAATCCTCTTTGGCCTTCGATACCCTGTATGCGGAAGGACAGCGGCGCTACACAGAAACGCTTCCCGCCTATTCCCGCTCCCAAATCAAGCAGCTCCCGAAACCCAAAGTCGATCAAATCGAAGGGCTTTGCCCCTCGATTGCACTCGAGCAAAAAACAGGCGGCTTAAATCCGCGGAGCACTGTTGGAACTCTTACCGAAATTTACGATCTCCTTCGCGTTCTTTATGCGCATTTAGGGACGCCCTTTTGCCCTGAGACGGGAGAGGAAATCCGCAATATCAGCAAAGAGTTTGTGGCAGCAAAGACGCTCCAGCTTCCCGCCAGCGAAAAAATCCAGATCTTAGCCCCTTTAAAGCCCCAAAAAAACGAGAGCTTTGAGGAGATGCTGGAAAGACTCAATAAACAGGGCTTTTTGCGGATCCGGATGAATGGGACCATTTATGAACTGGACGCACCGATCCCGTTTGAAAAACACCGTAAAAATGAATTCTACCTCGTGATCGATCGCCTCACAGTGGATCCGAAAAATGAAAAGAGGCTTCTGGAGGCCATTGAAAAAGCCACCCAATTTTCGGAAGGGATCGTTCTAGTTGCAAGAGAAAAAGAAGATCTCTATTTCAATCTTTCGTTTGCGGTTGTAAGTACAGGGAAATCGTATCCTCCCATTACGCCCCAAACATTTTCCTTCAATCATGAAACGGGAATGTGTCTAGAGTGCCAAGGACTTGGCATCATTTATGGAGCCCATCTGGGAGAACAGAAGAGTTTTCTAAAACTGTCTCTCTTAAGCGTAGCAGACCATCTGTTCAAAGACAAAGGGAGTTCGAAGGCTTATAAAACTTTAGAAAAATACTTTCAGGAATTGAAAATTGACTGCGACACGCCGCTTAAAAATTTGAAGAAAGAGGAACTCCAGATTGTTTTAAATGGAGGCCCTGAAAAAACATTTAAAAATGGGTTGATTCTTCGCTGGGTGGGACTCCATCCCCTCTTTGCAACCGCTGTCCGAATGGGAAATAGCGAACTCAGAGAGCAGTTACTCCCTCTGATGCACGCCAGCTCATGTCCCGCCTGCTTAGGGACTCGTCTCAATCCCCTTGCGCGCAGTGTCCGGATCGAAGGAATATCTATTACCGATCTTTGCGGCTTCAATTTAGAAAAAGCCTATGCATTTATGCAAAAGATCTCATTGAAACGCGAAGAGTTTTTACAAGAGACGCATTCGCAAATTCAAAAATACCTCGCATTTCTCTTAAATTTAGGGCTCAGATATTTATCCCTCAATCGCTCTGCGCCCACTTTAAGCGGAGGGGAATTGCAGCGGCTCCGCCTCGCGCGGCAGCTCGGCTCGGGACTCACCTCCTGTCTCTACATCCTCGATGAGCCGACCATTGGCCTTCACCCCTTTA
>JAZKAZ010000114.1:4188-7405 GCA_040388845.1 Chlamydiota bacterium
CAATGAACTTTTAAACACGGCCTTAAAACATCTGCAGGCGCTCGGCAATACGCTCATTTTAGTAGAACATGACCCGCTCACCATTCTAGCTGCCGACTATCTCTTTGACTTTGGTCCAAAAGCAGGGCGCGAGGGAGGGGAAATCACAGCGCGAGGAACCATTCCGGAGATCCTAAAAAATCCAAATTCTCTGACTGGGGCGTATCTCAGCGGACGAAAAAAAATCCCCATCCCGCAAAAACGACGCCCTTATTCTCCTGACATCCGAATTGAAAATGCCCATCTGCACAATCTTAAAAATATCTCAGTTGCATTTCCCAAAGGGGCGATCACTGCGCTCAGCGGAGTTTCAGGCTCCGGCAAATCGACTTTGATGCGCCATCTTTTAAAACCCGCAGCTGAACAGGCGATCAATTCTTCAAAAAAACAGGAGCCTATCGAATATTTGGGCGCTCTTTTTTATGGCCTGAATCAATTTGAAAAAGTGATCACCGTCGATCAAAGCCCGATTGGGCAAACCTCACGGGCAGATGTGAGCACCTATGCAGAGATTCTTCCTCTGATCCGCAGTTTTTATGCAGAGCTTCCCACAGCCCAAGTCAAGGGGCTGCAGCCGCGCCATTTTAGCCCAAACCATATTCGAGGGATGTGCCGCACTTGCTGGGGTCTTGGCTACAAAATCGTGGATCTCCAATTTCTCCCCTCGGTCCAAATCACTTGCGATGCCTGTAAAGGCTTTAGACTCAATCCGATTTCTCTTGAAGTGCGCTATAAAGGCAAACATGTAGGAGAAGTCTTGACAATGAGCGTAGAAGAGGCCCTTTCTTGGTTCAGCGCAATCCCCCGCATTGTCCGGAGACTCGAGACGCTCATTGCCGTTGGCCTTCCCTATTTACACTTGGGGCAAGGGCTTGCTACTCTGTCTGGCGGAGAGGCGCAAAGGCTCCGCCTTTCGCGGGAGCTTGCCAAGAGAGAATCGGGAAAAACGCTTTATTTGATCGACGAGCCAACAGTTGGACTCCATAGCGAAGATGTGTTGAAATTGCTAAAAATCTTCCACGCACTTACTGCCAAAAAAAATACGTTAGTGATCATCGAACACAATCTTGATATTCTGGCCAATGCCGATTACCTCATCGATCTTGGACCCGATGCGGGAGATGAGGGAGGATACATTGTAACCAGTGGAACTCCGGAAGAAGTGGCTCTTTCAAAAAAATCTCGCACAGCAAAATACCTAAAGGAACACTTATCTCATGGCAAATAAACCCAATTACGGCATCGACGCGCCTGCTGTCATTCGCTGGCTTTTCTTTTTCGGAGCTATCTCTTTTGCCATTGCCTTTGGGGCTTATTTTTTCCTGCGGGGCACGGAGAGCTTTTATGCTCCCCTCATTTGCGGCTATTTCTGTCTCAACGCTTTGGCATTTCTCATCCCTGCGGGATGGATGGTTTATGGCTCACTTACGGGCAAACAGAAAATTTTGTCCGATCTCATCCAAGATCTCCATCTGAAGGGAAATGAGCGAATTTTAGATTTGGGCTGCGGCCGAGGGATGTTCCTCATTGAAGTGGCAAAGCACTTGCCGCAAGGGAGAGCCTTTGGAATCGATCTTTGGTTTGAAAAAGATCAATCGGGCAATGGACCGGAGAGCGCGCTCCAGAATGCTGAAATCGAGGGAGTACGAGACCGCGTCGAGGTTTTAACTGCAGATATGTGTGAGCTCCCATTCCCCGATCAAACCTTTGATCTCGTAGTCTCCAGTCTTGCGATCCATAATCTCCCCGATTCAGAGGACCGGACCCAGGCGCTCAAAGAGACACTCCGCGTCCTCAAGCCTGGAGGGCGCTTTGCTCTTCTCGATCTAAAAAACGGGCCAGAATATGCTGCGATTTTGCGTCAAAACGGGGGCATTGCAGTCAAACTCTCATCTCCACACTATCACTATTTTCCCCCAGTCCGTATTGTAAAAGGAAAAAAGGAGTAATTGAATATGGCCCATCCCATCACCTCAAAGAAACGAGCGCACGCCCTTTTCACAGCGCTTTTATTGCTGGGTCTTGCCGCCCTCATCCTCACGGACTTTTGGTGGCCTGGGATTATGTTGGTCATTGGATTGCCGCTTGCCCTTAGGCAGTACCTTTTAGGCAGAAATTACGATATGGCAATCACGCTTCTCGTTTTCGTCGGCGCATTTATAACGAGCCAATTCGATATTTCCTGGCAGGTTTTTCTTCCCATCCTCTTTACCATTGGCGCCATCTACATCATTTTGAGAGATTTCTTTGGGCCAGATGAATCGACAGAGCAGGAAAAGGAAGAGGAAGTCGAGCGGGAAATCGAAGAAAAGCGGAAGAAGTAAAAAATCTATTCGATGATATTTGGCATTTACGATTAGAATGCATGCCTTCATAGCAAGAGGACTGCGCATGTACGCTCCTATCCCATTGTCTAACCCCGAAATCCACGTCGTGCACATTCCGGCAGAACCCCCTCAGCTTCCAGTATGGAATCAGGATTCTTGCGGCAAAGCTGCGCATTGTTTTTCGGAATCGGTATGTATGCTCAATGAATGCATGGCCTCTGCGCTCACCTGTATGGGTTGTTGGCCCTGCACCGTGATTCTTATCGCAAGCTCTTATCTCAAATGCCGCTTTCTTCCCCCTATCGTAAATCTAGACAGAATCAATCTGTGTCCCTCGCCTAGCCGTTTCTGCAAGGTCTACTTACTGAAAGGAATAGCCACAGCTACTGCTGTTGCCGCGGGATTTACTTATGGGTATCTTTGGCAGACGGGGCAGTGGCGGCCTTTCACTGATTGAAGGACCGGTAATCGATCCCCATGGCTTGGCGCACCTCACGGAGGGTTTCATTTGATACTCCGATCGCAACATCGGTGCCTTGGAAAAGAATTTTCATGACTTGGCCAGGATCTTTTGCAAATTGCTCGCGCCGCTTGCGGATGGGCTCGAGAAACTCCAGCAAAACTTCCATCAAGTATTTTTTTACAACCGAGTCGCCAAGTCCTCCTCGTTTATAATGCTCTTTGAGTTCTTCAATTTTGACTAGGTCTTTGCCAAATGCGTCTAAATAAGTGAATACGGGATTCCCCTCTACCTTGCCCGGATCCTCCACGCGCAAATGGGCGGGGTCCGTGTACATCCCCTTCACTTTTTTGGCAATTTCCTCTGGCGTGTCAGCAAGAAAGATCGCATT